>NZ_RPSE01000204.1:0-10833 GCF_003949955.1 Streptomyces sp. WAC05292 | reverse complement strand
AGTCCCATCACCCCAGGTTAGGGACTTTTGTCCGCATTCGTGACGGCGCGGACCGGGTTCCCGGCCGCGCCGTCACGAATGCGGACAAAAGTCCCTAACCTGGGGTGATGGGACTCGACGGGCGGCTGCGAGCCGTCGTGGGCCTCGCGCAGGCCATGGCCGCCGCGGCCGCGCCGCGGGACAGCGTGCGCGCCGCGGCGCGCGCCGCGCGCCTCGCGCTGGACGGCTCGTTCGCCGCGATCTCCGCCTGGGAGCGGGAGCGCGGCCGGCTGCGGGTGCTCGTCAACGAGGGGGAGTGCCGGCCCGGCGAGGCCGAGTTCCCCGAGGACGAGTCGTACCCGGTGCACGACTTCCCCGAGATCGCCGAGTTCCTGCACGAGCTGTGGGCCGGCGGCGGCGGCCCGCACGCCTGGGTCGAGCACGCCGGCGGCGGCCGCCCCGGGCGCCGCGGCGAGGCCCTGCGCCGGCGCGGGCGCGGCACCTGCGTGGTCGCGCCGATCGTGCTGAGCGGGCGGGCCTGGGGCGAGCTGTACGTGGCCCGGGACGACGGGCTGCCGGACTTCGACGAGGACGACGCCGAGTTCGCGGGCGTCCTCGCCGCCGTCGTCGCCGCCGGGCTCGCGCAGACCGACCGCCTGGAGGAGGCCCGGCGGCTGGCCTTCACCGACCCGCTCACCGGGCTCGCGAACCGGCGGGCCGTCGACATGCGGCTCGACGAGGCCCTGGAGGAGCACCGGCGCGTCGGGGCCGTCGTCAGCCTCGTCGTCTGCGACCTCAACGGGCTCAAGCGGGTCAACGACACCCTCGGCCACGCCGCCGGCGACCGTCTGCTGGAACGGTTCGGCTCCGTGCTCAGCCTGTGCGGCGCCATGCTGCCCGGCGCGCTGGCCGCCCGGCTCGGCGGCGACGAGTTCTGCCTGGTCAGCGTCGGCCCGCCGGCCGACGACGTGGTGCGCGCCGGCGAGGAGCTGTGCCGGCGCGCGGGCGGGCTGGAGCTCGGCGAGGGCGTCGCCTGCGGCATCGCCTCCACCGGCGACCCGATCGGGCCGGTGCAGTCCTCCCGCCGCCTCTTCCGGCTCGCCGACGCCGCCCAGTACAAGGCCAAGGCCGCCCGCTCGACCGGGCCCGTCGTCGCCGGCCGCGACACCGCCGTGGTGCGCCTCGCCGACGCGGCCGCCCGTGAGGAGCCGGGGGAGCGGCGGCGGTTCCGGGGGCGGGCGTGAGGCCGGGGCGTGCCGGGCCGCGGGGCCCGGGGCGGCGTAAGAGGTCCTCGTGAAAGTCGCTAGTGACATGAAGCGATTCAATCCGTAGGGTGCTGAATATGGATATGCACACTGTCGTGGTGGGGACGTCCGGGACCACCCCCGAGGACGTCATCGCCGTCGCCCGCGGCAACGCGCGGGTCCAGCTCTCCGAAGAGGCCCTCGACGCGCTCGCCCGCGCCCGCGGGATCGTCGACGCCCTCGCCGCCAAGCCCGAGCCCGTCTACGGCGTCTCCACCGGCTTCGGCGCCCTGGCCTCCCGGCACATCAGCCCCGAGCTGCGCGCCCAGCTCCAGCGCAACATCGTCCGCTCGCACGCCGCAGGCCTCGGCCCGCGCGTCGAGCGCGAGGTCGTCCGCGCCCTGATGTTCCTGCGACTGAAGACCGTCGCCTCGGGCCACACCGGCGTCCGCCCGTCCGTCGCGCAGACCATGGCCGACGTCCTCAACGCCGGCATCACGCCCGTCGTCCACGAGTACGGCTCGCTGGGCTGCTCCGGCGACCTCGCCCCGCTCTCGCACTGCGCGCTCACCCTGATGGGCGAAGGCGACGCCGAGGGCCCCGACGGCACCGTGCGCCCCGCCGGCGAACTCCTCGCCGAGGCCGGCATCGAGCCGGTCGTCCTCCGCGAGAAGGAGGGCCTCGCCCTCCTCAACGGCACCGACGGCATGCTGGGCATGCTCCTCATGGCCCTCGCCGACCTGCGCCGGCTGTACACCTCCGCCGACATCACCGCCGCCCTGACGCTGGAGGCCCTCCTCGGCACCGAGAAGGTCCTCGCGCCCGAGCTGCACGCCATCCGCCCCCACCCGGGCCAGGGCGCCTCCGCCGCCAACATGGCCGCCGTCCTCAAGGGCTCCGGCCTCACCGGCCACTACCAGGAGGAGTCCGCCCCCCGCGTCCAGGACGCCTACTCGGTGCGCTGCGCCCCGCAGGTCGCCGGCGCCGGCCGCGACACCCTCGCGCACGCCGCCCTGGTCGCCTCCCGCGAACTGGCCTCCGCCGTCGACAACCCGGTCGTCCTGCCCGACGGCCGCGTCGAGTCCAACGGCAACTTCCACGGCGCGCCCGTCGCCTACGTCCTGGACTTCCTCGCCATCGCCGCCGCCGACCTCGGCTCCATCGCCGAGCGGCGCACCGACCGGCTCCTGGACAAGAACCGCTCGCACGGCCTGCCGCCCTTCCTCGCGGAGGACGCCGGCGTCGACTCCGGCCTGATGATCGCCCAGTACACGCAGGCCGCCCTGGTCAGCGAGATGAAGCGGCTTGCCGTCCCCGCCTCCGCCGACTCCATCCCGTCCTCCGCCATGCAGGAGGACCACGTCTCCATGGGCTGGTCGGCCGCGCGGAAGCTCCGCACCGCCGTCGACAACCTGGCCCGCATCATCGCCATCGAGCTGTACGCGGCCACCCGCGCCATCGAGCTGCGCCACGGGCTCACCGCGGCCCCCGCCAGCCTCGCCGCCATCGAGGCCGCCCGCGCGGCCGGCGTCGGCGGCCCCGGCCCGGACCGCTTCCTCGCGCCCGACCTGGCCGCCGCCGACGCGTTCGTCCGCTCCGGCGGACTGGTCGCCGCGGTCGAGGCCGTGACCGGCCCGCTCGCCTGACGGCAGCCGCGCGCACCGCGCACACGGCGGGGGCCGCGCCCCGGGAGGACATCCCGGGCGCGGCCCCCGCGCCGTGCGTGCGGCTACGCGCCGCGCGAGCGGCGCACCGAGAAGGTGACCGACCCCGCGCCCACGATCAGGCAGGCCGTGCCCGCCAGCAGGTAGGGGGTGGTGTCGACGCCGCCCGTGTCCGCGAGCGTCAGGCCGGCCTGCGCGGCTGGGCGGCCCGCGGCCGTACCGGAGGCACCCGAGGCCGTGGAGGCCGTCGTCACGGTGCCCGGAGCGCCCGCTTCCGCCGCCGGGGGCGCCGTGGAGGGGGCGGGGGCCGGTGCCGAGCCGCCGGGCGCGGCGGCGCCCGCGGAGGGCACGAAGCACAGGGCGGCGAGCAGGGTGGTCGCCCCGAGGGCGGTGAGCAGCGGACGGCGTGCGGACACGGGGCGATCCCCCTTGCGGAAGCAGCGAATTGGCCGTGTGCGGTGATGCTACGGAAAGGGGCGGGTCGCGGGAAAGCCGGGGCTTCTCCGGGCTTACGCTCCGTCGTATGAACCCTTCTGACACATCACGATACGTACGGCTTCGAGTGGATTTGGTGCTGGAGGTGCCCGACGCCGGCGCCCTCACCGGCGCCGCGCTCGAACACATCGACGCCGACGAGTTCATGCCGGACGAGGAGCGCGGCCACGCCGAGTCGGCCGTACGGGAGGACGAGTCCGAGGCCCTGGCCTACCTCGTCGACCCCACGGACCTCGTCGCGGAGATCCCCGGCGTGGAGCTCGTCCAGGCCTCCTGGAGCAGCGAACCCGTCGAATACGACCCCGAGTCCCTGGAGTGGGACCTGGGCGAGGAAGATGGGGACCTCGACAGAGAGCCCGGCAGCGCCTGATCGTGGGGTTGCCCACATTCAAACGGAATGTGGAACCGATCCCGGCCGTCAACGCGTTGACTGGTCAGTGGCAGGGGGCGTGTCCCCCTGCCCGGGGACGGCCCCGGGGGGTTCAGGCAACGATGGAGTGGCGTGTGAGGACGGACAGCAAGCTGCGGAGAAGGTCCATGGGGGCCATATCCGCCCTGCTCGGCGGCGTACTGATGCTCACGGCGTGCACCGGCGGCGACGAGAAGGCGGGCGGCGGGGACACCGGCAAGTCCCAGTCCGACGTCGACGCGGCGGCCGCCAAGGACGCGTCGAAGGCGAAGATCACGATCACGCCGAAGGACGGCACGGACAACGCCGGCCTGGACTCGACCGCCGTCTCCGTCGCCGACGGCACGCTGACGGCGGTCGAGCTGAAGACCTCCGAGGGTGCCGCCGTGCCCGGCAAGATCGCCGCCGACGGCAAGAGCTGGAAGCCGGAGGCGCCGCTGAAGCGCTCCACGAAGTACGCCCTCTCGGCGACCGCGAAGGATGAGAGCGGCAAGGAGGCGCACGAGAACGCGTCCTTCAGCACCGTCTCCCCTGAGAACAGCTTCATCGGCTCCTTCGTGCCGGAGGACGGCCAGACCGTCGGCGTCGGCATGCCGGTCTCGATCACCTTCAACAAGCCGATCAAGGACAAGAAGGCGGTCCAGTCCGCGATCAACGTCACCTCCAGCTCGGGCCAGGAGGTCGTCGGCCACTGGTTCAGCGCCCAGCGCCTGGACTTCCGCCCGGAGAAGTACTGGCAGGCGGGCTCCACCGTCACGATGAAGATGGCGCTGGACGGAGTGCAGGGCGCCCCCGGCGTCCAGGGCGTGCAGAACCGCACGGTCACCTTCAAGATCGGCCGGAGCCAGGTCTCCACCGTCGACGCGAAGACGAAGAAGATGACGGTGACCCGGGACGGCGCGGTCATCAAGACCATCCCGATCTCCGCGGGCTCCCCGGAGACGCCGACGTACAACGGCCAGATGGTGATCTCCGAGAAGTTCAAGGAGACCCGGATGAACGGCGCCACCGTCGGCTTCACCGACTCCGACGGCAAGGGCGAGTACGACATCAAGGACGTCCCGCACGCCATGCGGCTGTCCACCTCCGGCACGTTCCTCCACGGGAACTACTGGGGCGCCGACTCGATCTTCGGCAGCGTCAACACCAGCCACGGCTGCGTCGGCCTGAACGACGTCAAGGGCGCGGGCGACCCGAACCAGCCGGCCGCCTGGTTCTACGACAACTCGCTCATCGGCGACGTCGTCACGGTGGTCAACTCCCCGGACAAGACCATCAAGCCCGACAACGGCCTCAACGGCTGGAACCTCAGCTGGGCCGACTGGAAGGCCGGCTCGGCCGCCTGACGGCCCGTACGGGGCGGCCCCGACACGGGCCGCCCCACTGGCACCACCCGCCGACGGCGGGGAGCCCCCGCAGGCTCCCCGCCGTCCGGCGTTCCGGGCCCGCGCACAATCCGCGCGCGCCCGCCGACCCGCCCCGGCTAGGGTCCGGCACATGACGACCCCTCATGCGATACGCACCCTCGACCTGCCCGTCTCCGACGCCGACACCGACGTGTGGCACGAGGTGCTCGCCGCCGCCCGGGCCGCCGACGTGCCGGAGCTGCCGCCGCCGTCCCGGGCGGAGGTGGCCGGCCGGCTGCGGGTGCCGCCGGCGCGCGGGCGGACCGCCCTGTGGGCCGCCGAGGACGGCGTCGCCCAGCTGCTGCTCTTCACCGACGAGGAGAACCGGCACACCGCTTTCCTCGGGACGCTCGCCGTCCGCCCGCGCTCCCGCCGCCGCGGCCTCGGCACGGCCCTGTGGCGGCACGTCCGCGCCGAACTCCTCGCGGACGGCCGCACTTCCGTCTCCGTGCAGATCGAGGACGGCGGCCCCGGCCGCGCCTTCGCCGAGTCGCTCGGCTTCGAGAACGTCCTGCCGATGGCCTGGTACGTCCAGGACGTGGCCGGCGCCCCGGCCGGCGGCGCGGACCCGGCCGGCTACACCCTCCTGCACTGGCCCGGGCTCGTCCCCGACGCCTGGGCCGAGGCCGCCGCGGCCGCGCACGGCGCGATGGAGGACGCCCCCACCGGGGACCTGGACGAGCAGACGGTCGCCTGGACACCGCAGCGCCTGCACGCCGCCCAGCAGCTCGTCCTCGACCGCGGGGGCGCGATGTCCACCGTCGCCGCCGTCACCCCGGGGGGCGAGGTGGCCGCGTACACCGAACTCGTCCTGCCCGACCCGGGCGGCCCGCACGCCGTCCAGTACGACACGGTCGTCGTCCCCCGCCACCGCGGGAAGGGCCTCGGCCGGGCCGTGAAGCTCCGCATGCTCGCCGAGGCGGCGGCCCGCCACCCGGGCCTGCGCACCATCGCCACGACCGTCGCCGACGACAACGCGCCCATGCGCGCCGTCAACGCCTCCCTCGGCTACCGGCGCGCACGCGGCGCGGCGGTCTGGCAGCTCAAGCTGTAGCGGCCGGCGGGGCGGCGGACGCGGACGACTCCGGGGCGCCGGGCGCGGCCGACGGGGCGGACCAGGACGCCAGCAGCCGCAGCGCGTCCTGCGACGGCGACCCGGGCACGGCGTGGTAGACGACCAGCCGCTGGTCGCAGTCGTCGGGCAGGGCCAGCGTCTCGAACGACAGCTCCATCGCGCCGACCAGCGGATGCCGCAGCCGCTTCACGCCGTGCGTCTTGTCCGCCACCGTGTGCGCCGCCCACAGCCGGCGGAACTCCTCGTTCTTCACCGACAGCTCGCCGACCAGCGCGGTCAGCTGCTCGTCGTCGGGGTTCCTGCCCGCGTACATGCGCAGGTTGCTGACGACCTCGCAGGCCCGGCACTCCCAGTCCGCGTACAGCTCGGCCGTGGCCGGGTCCAGGAACACCAGCCGCACGAGGTTGCGCTCCTGCGCCGGCAGCGCGCCGAAGTCCCCGAACACAGCCGCCGCGAGCCGGTTCCAGCCGATGACGTCCTGCCGGTGCCCGACCAGGTACGCCGGGACCCCGTCCATCGCGTCCAGCAGCGTCCGCAGCTCCGGGCGGACCCGCTGCGGCCGGTGCGCCTGCCGGCGGCGGCGGGGCCGCGGCCGGGCGAGCTGGCGCAGGTGGGCGGTCTCCGTGCCGTCCAGGCGCAGTGCCCGCGCGATCGCGTCGAGCACCTCGGCGGACACGTTCTGCCCGTGGCCCTGCTCCAGGCGCGTGTAGTACGCGACCGACACCCCGGCGAGGTGGGCCAGTTCCTCGCGGCGCAGGCCGGGCACGCGGCGGTAGCGGGTGTGGTCCGGCAGGCCGACGTCCGCCGGGCGCAGCCGGGCGCGCCGGCTCCGGAGGAACTCGCCGAGCTCGGAACGCGGATCAAGCTGGTCCATCGGCCCAGTATCGCCGGACGGCCGCCCCCGCCGGAGGCGCGAGCCTGACCCCGCCAGGGATAGGAACGGCAGACGTAGGAACGCCAGGGGTCTGGGTCGCCGCCCGCGGATCCGACAGAGTGTGATCACCGCATGATCTGCCTGTCCGAGGAGCACACCCATGTCCGTCACCCAGGCCGCCGCCTACGCCGCCCCCTCCGCGAAGGCGCCGCTGGAGCGCACCACCGTCCCGCGCCGCCCCGTCGGCGAGCACGACGTCCTCATCGAGATCAAGTACGCGGGCATCTGCCACTCCGACATCCACCAGGCCCGCGACGGCTGGGGCGAGGGCATCTTCCCGATGGTCCCCGGCCACGAGATCGCCGGCGTCGTCGCCGAGGTCGGGCCGGGCGTCACCCGGTACGCGGTCGGCGACCGGGTCGGCGTCGGCTGCTTCGTCGACTCCTGCCGGACCTGCGAGTACTGCCTGCGCGGGCAGGAGCAGTACTGCGTCGAGGGCATGACCGGCACCTACAACGCCCTCGACCGCAGCGGCGAGCCCACGTACGGCGGCTACTCCACGCACCTGGTCGTGGACGAGAACTACGCGGTCCGCATTCCCGACGCCCTGCCCCTGGACCAGGCGGCGCCGCTGCTGTGCGCGGGCATCACCCTGTACTCGCCGCTGCGCCACTGGGGCGCGGGCCCGGGCAAGAAGGTCGCCGTCGTCGGGCTGGGCGGCCTCGGCCACATGGGAGTGAAGATCGCGAACGCGCTCGGCGCAGAAGTCACCGTCCTGTCGCAGAGCCTGCGCAAGCAGGAGGACGGCCTGCGCCTGGGCGCCACCCACTACCGCGCGACGAGCGACCCCGCGACCTTCACGGAGCTCGCCGGCACTTTCGACCTGATCGTCTCGACGCTTGCCGTCCCGGTGGACCTCGACCGCTACCTGGGGCTGCTGAAGGTCGACGGCGCCCTCGTCAACGTCGGCGCCCCGGAGGAGCCGGTCAGCCTGAACCTCTTCTCGGTGATCACGGGCCGCCGCACCCTCGCCGGGTCGATGATCGGCGGCATAGCCGAGACGCAGGAGATGCTGGACTTCTGCGCCGAGCACGGCCTGGGCGCGGAGATCGAGGTGATCGCCGCGGACCGCGTCAACGAGGCCTTCGAACGCGTCCTCGCGAGCGACGTCCGCTACCGCTTCGTCATCGACACGTCCACCATCTGACCGGCGGCTTCCCGCCCGGCGAACCGGCCGGGCGGGAGCCGCGGCGTCCTCACCCGCCGGCGGCCGGCGCCACCCCGATCGGGCAGGACACCCCGGTCCCGCCGATCCCGCAGTACCCGGCCGGGTTCTTGTCCAGGTACTGCTGGTGATATGCCTCCGCAGGCCAGAAGGGCCGCTCGTCCGCCGGGAGCACCGCCGTCGTGATCGGGCCGTACCCGGAGGAGGCCAGCACCTGCTGGTAGGCGTCGCGCGAGGCCTCGGCCGCGGCCTGCTGGGCGGGGGAGTGCGTGTAGAGCGCCGAGCGGTACTGCGTGCCCACGTCGTTGCCCTGGCGGAAGCCCTGGGTCGGGTCGTGGGCCTCCCAGAACACCTTCAGCAGCGCCCCGTACGAGACGGCCGACGGGTCGAACACCACCCGCACGACCTCCGTGTGCCCGGTCATCCCCGAGCACACCTCCTCGTACGTCGGGTTCTGCGTGTAGCCGCCCTGGTAGCCGACGAGCGTGGTCCACACGCCGGGCACCTGCCAGAATTTCCGCTCCGCGCCCCAGAAGCAGCCCAGCCCGAAGTCCGCCGTCTCCAGGTGCGCGGGGTAGGGGCCCGCGAGGGGGTTGCCGAGGACCGTGTGCACGGGCGGCAGGGCGAACAGGGGCTCGGGGCGGCCGGCGAGGGCCTCCTCGGCGGTGGGCAGCTCGGGCGTGCGCCGGTACGAGAACATGGATCGCCTCCTTGGATGCCTGTTCAACGGACCGGGACCGCGCAGGATTCCCGCCCGCTACGCCCGCCGGGCCGCGGCGCGGACCGCCCAGTCGCGGGCGTGCGCGTACTGCCGCTCCGGCCGGGCGTGCCGGGTCCACGGCAGCGCCCCGACGTACCCGTCGACGGCGCGGAACTGCTCGACGGCCTCCGCGTCCCGGTCCTGCCAGAACAGCATCCACGCGAGCAGGTGCCGCAGCGCCGCCGTACGCCGGTCGCCGGGAGCGGCCGCGGCCAGGTCGGCGAGGGCCGCGTCGACCGCCGCGACGACCTCCGGCCGCTTGTAGTGGTCCTGGAGGCCCTGCTCCCCGGACTCGTCCTCGAAGTACGCGATCAGCGGCAGCAGACGCAGCAGCTCCCCGGGCCGCGCCCCGTCGGCCGCCCGCCTGGCGAAGCCGAGCGCCAGCTCGTGCGAGCCGCGCCACCGGGCCGTCCAGTACTCGACGGCGGCGGTGTGGGCGCACAGCAGCCGGGGCGCCCGCGCGGTGATCCGCGCCCACAGCTCCTCGTACCGCTGGTGCGGGTATCCCAGACCGGTGCCGACGCCCTGCTCGACCACGTACGGGACGGGGTCGGCGGGATCGGCGGCCTCCTGCGCGGCGTGCGCGGCGCGCTGCGCCGTCAGCAGCAGCTCCCGGAAGTGCCGGAACTGCTCCTGCGTACGAGCCGCGCCGCGGGCGCGCACGTCCCACGCTGCCCGAACGGCGGCGTCGGCAGCGACGAGGGCCGCCGCGGCATCACCCGGCCGGGCCGCCTCCCACGCGGCGAGCCAGGCACCGTCGCGCGCGGCGGCCCGGGCGAGCACCCCGACCCGCCGCCGCCGCTCCTCCCAGTCCCGCCCGGCGCCCGCGACCCAGCCGGCGGCGGCCTCCCAGTCACCGGATGCGACGGCGCCCAGGCAGGCGGCCTCGTCGGCGGTGACGGGCTGGTCGTGCGCGGTGTCGAGTTCGCCCTCGGGCACGAACCCGACCGCACCGGCCTGCGCGGCGCGGTCCTCCTCCACACCGGCCGTCCCGCCGCCGGGGCGGGCCGCCTCCCGGACGGTCCGCACACCGAGCACACCGAGAACGGCGGGCAGCAGCCCCCGCGCGGTGAGCCCGCTCACGAACGCGCCCCCGGATCCCGCAGCGGTACGGCGTTGCACCGCAGACCGAAGCCTGCGGGCAGGACGAAGGCGCGCGGAGCGCGCGGCGAAGCGCCCATGTAGGACAGATCCCCCCGGGAACGTGCGGTACGGACGCCCCGCCGGCCGCGCACGGTGGTCGGCCGCGCACCCGGTCCGCCGGTGGGGGCGCACTGGTAGGACTCCGGCCGCGCCATGGTCAGTGGCGGGCCGACCGCAGGCCGGCCGCTCGGCCTTGCAGGGGATCATGCGGCCTGCCCCTCGCCCACGGCAACCTCCTTAGCACGCACTGCACGCTTTCACCCGGAACGTCCACTCGCGACCGAGCCGCGCCGGGGCCGCCGGCGGCCCCGCAGACGAGCCCACGGCCGACTCGTCCCCGGCCCCGGCCGGTCGGCGGACGCCTGTCGAGGGTGCGCCCGTGGCGATCTGGGGCGGCTTATGTCCGGCGCCGGCCGGTCGGCGGACGCCTGTCGACGGTGCGCCCGTAGCGATCCGGGGCGGTCGTTGTCCTTTCCCGGGCCGGCCCGAACGTCTCTGGCGAGGGGCGGGAAGGGGGTCGTACCCCTGTGACCCTTTCTTCGGGGGGCTCCCGCCAGTC
>NZ_RPSE01000203.1:0-10853 GCF_003949955.1 Streptomyces sp. WAC05292 | reverse complement strand
GGGTGGGGGTGGGGGTTAGAAGATGCTGCCGCCGCCCTTGCCGCCGGCGCCGCCGAGGCCGCCGAAGATGCCGGAGCCGCCGGAGCCGCCCTTGCCTCCCTTGCCGCCCTGGAAGATGCCGAAGCCGCCGGAGCCGCCCTTGCCGCCGTCGCCGCCCTTGAGGACGCCGTCGCCGCCGCCTCCGCCGCCGCCGCCGTTGCCGCCGACGGCTCCGGTGCCGCCGTTGCCGCCGTTGCCGCCCTTGCCGCCGATGACGCCTTCGCCGCCGCCGCCTCCGCCGCCGCCTCCGCCGCCGGAGAGGACGCCGTTGCCGCCGTTGCCGCCGTTGCCGCCCGCGCCGCCGACGCCGGTGACGCTGCCGCCGCCGGAGCCGCCGGAGCCGCCTCCGCCGCCGACCAGGCCGCCGCCGCCGTCCCCGCCGTCGCCTCCGGCGCCTCCGGCGGCCGGGAGCGCGGAGATCGTGTGGGCGGGCATGGGGGCGGCCGAGGCGGCGGCCGCGGGCAGGAGCACCGAGCCGGTGACGACCGCGGCCGAGGCGGCCAGCGTCGCGAGGCGGATGCCGCGCCGCTTGGGGCGCGTGCTGCTGGTGGGCGTGGTGTTGTTCTGCGTGGTGCGGTTCATGGGAGTCTCCTGCTGTTCGATCCGAAAACCGGATGGAGTGGGGTTTTCCTTCTCGGTGCGGCCCGTGCGGTGAAAGGGGGGTCCCGGTCTGGCGGGGTGTCTCCCTTGCTCCGGTGGGGGGGCGCACCACCAGTAGGCCCGAGACGGCCCACCCCGGACACGTTCCGGAAACTCGGGGCTTGACAGGCCGGAAGCGGCCCGGCTCGGCGAAACCGCGGGGCAGAGCGGGGCATACCGGTCCGGCGGCCGGGCAGCCGCAGCGTATGACCGCACTCGTCCTGCTGCCCGGGGTCTACCGCCCCCAGGCCGACACCCGGCTCCTGGCCCAGGCCCTGAAGGCCGAACCGATAGCGCCGGGGAGCCGCGTCCTGGAAGTGGGCACCGGCAGCGGCGTCCTCGCCCTGCTGGCCGCCGCGCGCGGCGCCGCCGTCACCGCCGTCGACGTGTCGTGGCCGGCCGTGCGGACCGCCCGCCTCAACGCCCACCGGGCCCGGCTGCCCGTGCGCGTGGAGCTGGCCGACGCCGCGACCTGCGCGCCGAGCCGCCGCTTCGACCTCGTCGTCAGCAACCCCCCGTACGTGCCCGCGCGCAGCAGCCGCGGCGCCGGTCCGGCGCTGGCCTGGGACGCCGGAGCCGACGGCCGCGCGGTCGTCGACCGGATCTGCGCGCGGGCCGCGCGGCTGCTGCGGCCCGGCGGCGTCCTGCTGCTGGTGCACTCGGCGCTGTGCGGGGCGGCCACCACCGTGGCGAAACTCCGCGCGGAGGGCCTGGCGGCCCGCATCGTGCTGCGGGCGGACGTCCCCTGGGGGCCCGTCCTGTCGTCCCGCAGGTCGTGGCTGCACGAGCGCGGCCTGGCCCCCGCAACGGCAACGAGGGAGAAACTGGTGGTGATCCGTGCCGAACGCCCCTGAACCCCGCACCCCCCGGCGCGTCCTGGTCGACCCGCACGGGCCGGTCCTCGTCGAGGGCCCCGTCGAGGTCGAGACGCCCGACGGGATCCGGCGCAGCGACCGCTTCATGGTCGCCCTGTGCACCTGCCGGCGCAGCCGGACCCTCCCCTGGTGCGACACCAGCCACCGGCCCCGGGAGCGGCGCCGGTGAGCGCCGCCGGACCCGCGGAGGCCGCCTGGTACGCCGAGCCCCGCGGCGAGGTGTCCGCGGCGCTGGCCGACTGCCTGCGCCACGGCCGCGAGGCGCCGCCGGGCCTGGATCGGGCCGCCGGCGGCCCGGCCGTCGACCCGTGGGGCGACGACCTCCATTTCGCCCTGTACCTGCTGTACGAGCTGCACTACCGGGGACTTGACGGCGTGTCGGACGACCGGGAGTGGGATCCGGGGCTGCTGCGCGTGCGCGCCGCCCTCGAACAGCGCTTCCTGGCCGCCCTCCGGGAGGCCGTGCCGTCGCCGCGGACCGTCGAGGAGTCGTTCGGCCCGCTGCTGACGACCCCCGCCGACCGGTCCGGCGGGGTCAGCGGTCGCATGGCGGAGACCGGCGGGCTGTGGCAGGCCCGCGAGTACGCCGTCCTCCGCTCCCCGTACCACCTGAAGGAGGCCGACCCGCACGCCTGGGCCATCCCGCGGCTGACCGGCCGGGCCAAGGCCGCGTTCGTCGCCATCGAGTACGACGAGTTCGGCGCGGGCCGCGCGGAGGCCGTCCACGCACGGCTGTTCGCCGACCTGATGGAGGACCTCGGCCTGGACGCCGGCTACAACCGCTACCTGCCGGCCGTGCCCGCCGCCGCGCTGGCCACCGTCAACCTGATGTCCCTGTTCGGGCTGCACCGGGCCTGGCGGGCCGCGCTCGTCGGCCATTTCGCCTGCGTGGAGACCACGTCGTCGCCGGGCTCCGCCCGGATGGTCGACGCCCTCACCGCCTGCGGGGCGGGCCCGGCCGCGATCCGCTTCTACGCCGAACACGTCACCGCGGACGCCGTCCACGAGCAGATCGTCCGCCGGGAGGTCATCGGCGGGCTCCTGGAGGAGGATCCGGCGCTGGAGCCGCGGATCGCGTTCGGCTGCGACGCGACGGTCCTGCTGGAGGACCGCCTCGCCGACCACATCCTGACCGCCTGGGCGAACGGGCGCAGCGCGCTGCGGCACCCGCTGCCGCAGCCGGTCGCCGCCCGAGGACCCAGCCCCGAGGAGGAACCGTCATGCGCGCACTGACCTGGCAGGGCCGGGAGGACGTCCGGGTCGTGGACGTCCCCGACCCCCGCATCGAGGAGCCCTCCGACGTCGTGGTCAAGGTGACGTCGACCGGGATCTGCGGCTCCGACCTGCACCTGTATGCCGTCCTCGGCGCATACATCGACCGCGGGGACGTCCTCGGCCACGAGGCGATGGGCGTCGTCGAGGAGACCGGGCCCGAGGTCCGCACCCTGCGCCGGGGCGACCGGGTGGTGGTGCCGTTCAACATCTCCTGCGGCGCCTGCTTCATGTGCGACCAGGGCCTCCAGTCGCAGTGCGAGACCACGCAGGTCCGCGAGTACGGCAAGGGCGCCGCCCTGTTCGGCTACACCAAGCTGTACGGGCAGGTCCCCGGCGGGCAGGCCGAATACCTGCGGGTGCCCTTCGGGGACACCCTGCCGGTGAAGGTTCCGCACGGGCCGCCGGACGAGCGGTTCGTGTATCTCTCCGACGTCCTGCCGACCGCATGGCAGGCCGTGGAGTACGCCGGGGTGCCGAGCGCGGGGACGGTCGCGGTGCTCGGACTCGGCCCCATCGGCCAGATGTGCTGCCGGATCGCCCGGCACCGCGGGGCCCGCCTCGTCATCGGGATCGACCTGGTCGACGAGCGCCTGCAACGGGCCCGCGACCACGGGGCCCACACCCTCGACCTGCGGCAGCAATCGGGGGACGCGCTCGTCGAGGCGGTCCGCGACCTGACCGACGGGCGGGGCACGGACGCCGTCATCGACGCGGTCGGCATGGAGGCCCACGGCAGCAGCGTCGCCGCCCTCGCGCAGAAGGCGACCGCCGTCCTCCCCGACGCGCTGGCCCGGCCGCTGCTGGAGCACGCGGGCATCGACCGCCTGGAGGCCCTGCACACCGCCATCGAACTGGTGCGGCGCGGCGGCACGATCTCGGTGTCCGGGGTCTACGGGGGCGCCGTCGACCCGATGCCGATGCTCACCCTGTTCGACAAGCAGATCCAGCTCCGCATGGGACAGGCCAACGTCCGCGCGTGGACCGACGACATCCTGCCGCTGCTCACCGACGCCGACCCGCTGGGCGTCGAGGGCTTCGCCACGCACGTCCTGCCGCTGGAGGAGGGGCCCGACGCGTACGCCCGATTCCAGGCCAAGAAGGACGGCATGGTCAAAACCCTCCTCACCCCCTGACGGGGCCGCCGCCGGACGCCGTCCGGTGGAGGGTGACGCCGTACCGGGCGAGGGACTCGGGCAGGCGGGCGAACACGGGCAGCTCCTCGATGTGGTGGACGCCTGCCGGCAGCGACCCGCCGAGCAACTCCGCGGTGACGTGGGCTGCCACCAGGCCCGTGACCCGGCTCTGCGCCCGCCCCGTGAGCGCGTACCCGCAGTGGCGGCCGCCGCGGTGGGCGTCGGCCCGCACCGCGAACCGGTCGCCGCCGAGGTGGATGCGGCGGAACGCCCCGTTCAGTACGCGGCGCACCGCAGGTCGGCGGGCGGCCCGCCGCAGCCCGAAGAGGACGGCGGTCAGCGGCCGGGAGTCGAGGCAGAGCCGGGTGGCCACGCGGGGCGTGCCGAGGGTGCGGGGCAGCGTGTACTGGTCGGAGAAGGGGAAGGCGTACGCGGTGCGCGCACCGAACCCGGGCAGGGTCGTGCGCAGCGGCCCGGCGGCTGGGGGTGCGGCGAGGTGGTCGACCGTCCAGCGGACGGCGTCGGCACCATGGCGTTCGCCGCTGCCCAGCAGGACCGTCAGGTCGATCCGCTCGGCACCGCCGACCTCCTCGTGCGCACGCCGGGCGAGGAGGTTCGTCAGCCCGGGGGCCACGCCGACGCTGAGCACGGCGGTCGCCCCCGCTGCCGCCGCCAGGGGGTGCAGGCGGGCGACGCCGTCGAGGAGCCGGCGGGTGGCGCCGATGTCGACGAGGCCGATACCGCGCTCCAGGCAGGCACGGGCGGCGGCCTCGTCGGGAGGCTCCACGCACATCACTGCCGCAGCCACGTCGCCGAGCCCGTCCAGCGTGCGCCCGAAGCCGGCCCGGTCGCCGACGTCGACGGGTACACCGCCGAGCCGGGCGGCCCTCGCGGCGTCGCGGCCGGCGATGACGACGCGGCCGGGGAAGCGGCTTTCGAGGGCGGAGGCGGCCGCGCTGCCGACGGCCCCGTAGCCGCCGACGACCAGGATCCGACCCGATTTCACTGTAGTCATGCTCCAGTGAAACACACTGTAGTGTCACTACAGTCAAAATTCCGCGAGCGGGAGGAGGGGTGTTGGCCGCGCCCATGACCAGGGCCGAGAAGGCCCGCCGCACGCGGCAGCGGATGCTCGACGCCGCCGCAGGACTGTTCACCGGGCAGGGATGGGCCGCCACGAGCGTCGCGGACATCGCCCGCACGGCGGGCGTCGGCGTGCAGACGGTGTACTTCACGTTCGGCAACAAGCGCGCCCTGCTGAAGGAGCTCCTCGACACGGCCGTCGCCGGGGACGCCGACCCCGTGGCGACCCTGGACCGCCCCTGGGCGCGCGAGGTCCTCGCCGAACCCGACCCGGCCGCGCAGCTCGCCCTCCAGGCGGCCGGCGCCCGCCGCATCCTGGAGCGCGCCGCGCCGATCCTGGAGGTCGTCCGCGGCGCGGCGGCCGCGGATCCGGAACTGGCCGTGCTGTGGCAGGCCAACCTCGACCAGCGGCACGCCGTCCAGCACCGGTTCGCGTCCGCCCTCGCGGCCAAGGCCCGCGGCGGGCTCCGCTACGGCCACGACGCGGACTCGGCGGCGGACGCCGCCCTGGCCCTCCTCGGCCCGGAGACCTACGGCCTGCTCGTCAAGCGCCGCGGCTGGACCCCGGACCGCTGGGAGCGGTGGGCGGCGGACAGCCTCGTCCGCCAGCTCCTGCCCTGAGCCGCCGCGGCGGCCGGCGGGACGATGCGGTTTGGGCGGCGCGTACGGGGACAGCCGCCTGGTGGCCACCGGACCGGCACCGGCCGGAGCGAACCGGGTGGAGACCGGCAGAGGAGTGTGCGGCGATGAGCGGTGACAGGCGGCGCGGCGGCATGGACGACGGCGGCATGGACTACAAGGAGCAGGCGCCGGGCAAGGGGCGCGAGGAGCAGGTCGGCGACCACTCGCCGGACGCGGACCCGCCGCATCCGGCCGGAGCACCGCGCGGCAGCGGCGACACGGCCCTGGACCGGAGGCGCAGGGACGAGGCGGCCTCCGGACAGGACGCGGACCGGCGGGGCGGCACCGGGGCCGGGCAGGCGGCGGGGCGGGAGTAGGCGCGCCGACCGCCGGGGCGGACCCCGGGTCCGCCCCTCCGCCCCCGCTCGTCCTTTCTCCTCGTCCTTTCTGCTCGTCCAGCCTGCTCACGGCCGCCGCCGGTCACGTTACGCAGCCGTAACGCAATGGTGCGTGCCGGGCCTGGCACGGGTTGTCCCGATGTCATTCGGTGTTCGCTCAGAGGAGGCTCAGATCCGGATAACGATCGAGTCACCACAGAAGGGCCTTTCGGCCCGGTCACAGGCGAATGACCGGAATGCCCGTGATGCTCGCCACGGTGGTGCGCCGGTCTCCGTGGTACATCTTCACGACCGCCTGCCGGACACCACCCACGTCCGAGCAGGGGCGCTGGAGCCGGCCGATCGCCGGCATGCAACTCCATCAGCATCCGGGGGATCGGAACCCGATCTGCGGCCGAGCGCGGCGCGGATCGGCATGGAGCGGAAAGGCGCACCACAGCATGACCTCGACGCAGGTCGACAAGCACCACGGCGACGGCTCGGCCCAGGGCGACACGCCCGAGGAGGGCTACGAGCGAGGACTCGGCAGCCGCCAGGTCCAGATGATCGCCATCGGCGGCGCCATCGGCGTCGGCCTCTTCCTGGGCGCGGGCGCGAACATCGCGAAGGCCGGGCCCAGCCTCATCCTGATGTACGCCCTCGCAGGCGTCATCGTCTTCTTCATCATGCGAGCGCTCGGCGAGCTGCTCCTCTACCGGCCCGTGTCGGGTTCCTTCGCGGAGTACGCCCGCGAGTTCCTCGGCCCGTTCTTCGGGTTCGCGACGGGCTGGACGTACTGGCTCATGTGGGTGGTCACCGGCATGGCCGAGCTGACCGCCGCGGCGATCTACGTGCACTACTGGTTCCCGCAGGTGCCCCAGTGGGTGACCGCCCTCGTCTTCCTGGTGGTCCTCTACCTCGCCAACCTGATCTCCGTGAAGATCTTCGGCGAGATCGAGTTCTGGTTCTCGATGGTCAAGGTCACCGCCCTCCTCGGCATGATCGTGATCGGCATCGGCGTCATCACGTTCGGGTTCAGCGCGGCCGGCGACACCGCCGCCGTCTCGAACCTGTGGGCCTTCGACGGCATCTTCCCGAAGGGCGTGGGCTCCAGCCTCATGACCCTGCAGGGCGTCATGTTCGCCTACCTGGCCGTCGAGCTCGTCGGCGTCACCGCGGGTGAGTCCGAGAACCCGGAGAAGACCCTCCCCAAGGCCATCAACACCCTGCCGTGGCGCATCATCGTCTTCTACGTCGGTGCCCTCAGCGTGATCCTGATGGTCGTCAAGTGGACCGAGTTCCAGCCCGGCGTCAGCCCGTTCGTGGCGGCCTTCGCCAAGATCGGCATCCCGGCCGGCGCGGCGATCGTCAACTTCGTGGTGCTGACCGCGGCCCTGTCGTCCTGCAACTCCGGCATGTACTCCACCGGCCGCATGCTGCGCGACCTGGCCTCCAACTCCGAGGCCCCGAAGGTCCTCGGCAAGCTCAGCTCGACCAAGACCCCGGCGCTCGGCATCACCCTCTCCGTCGCCCTGATGGGCATCGGCGTCGTCCTGAACTACGTCGTCCCGGAGAAGGCCTTCGGCTACGTGACCTCGGTCGCGACCGCGGCCGGCATCTGGACCTGGATGATGATCCTCGTCAGCCACATCCGCTACCGCCGCGAGGTCGTCGCGGGCCGCCTGCCCGCCTCGTCCTTCCCCGCGCCCGGCGGAACGGTGTGCAGCTGGATCGCCGTCGCGTTCCTCCTGCTGGTCACCTGCATGATCGCCATCGACCCGGACAGCCGCATCTCCCTTTACGTGGGTGCCGGCTGGGCGGTCTGCCTGGCGGTCGGCTGGGCGGTCCTGAAGTCCCGCAACCCGCAGGCCGCCCGGCGCGCCGCGGCGGGCGAGAAGGACCCGGAGCCCGCGGGCCGGTCCTGACCGTCCCGATCGAATCACCCTGACATCCCCCGAGGGGCGTACCGGCCGGCAACGGCCGGTACGCCCTTTTCCGGCTCCGGCCGCCACGGGGCTCCCGTACGGGCAACCCTGCGGCGCGGCACCGCGTCCTCCAGGGCAGGAAGAAGCACGGGACCGCCCGGCCGCGGACACGCGGCGGCACCAGGAAGCAGGACGACGTGATGAGCGACAAGGCACGCACCCTCTTCGACGCGCTGGACCTCGACCGCGACGGCACGCTGACACGGACCGAGGTCATCGCCGCCCTGCGGGCGAAGGGGCCCACGCTCGCCGCGCAGGGCGTCATCCCGGTCTGGGGCGTGGGCGGCGCGGACGACTCCTCGGCCCTCTTCGACGCCGCGGACCAGAACGGCGACCGCGTCCTCACCTTCGAGGAGTTCGCCGCGGTCGTCGACCGCCGCTTCGGCTGGTAGCGGCCTCACTCCGGGCGCAGCTCGACCGGAGGAGCCCCGGCAGGTCCGACGGAGGCGGCCGCCCGGGCTGCCCGCCCGTCCGCGGTCCGGCAGGCGACGGTGTAGACGCCTTCGGCGCCGACCGGGAACGAGAACCCGCCGTCGGGGCCGGTGAGCGCGGCGATGTCCGGAACGGGTCCGGGGCCGTCGGCCAGGTGGACGACGGCGCCCGCCACCGGCGAGCCGTCCGCGTCGACGACGGTGCCGGTGACGAGGCGGACGGCGGGGCCGCCTTCCGGGGTCACGCCTTCCACAGGACCAGGTTGTCGAAGACCGCCTTCGTGATGCGGGTGCCCGAGTTGGTGGTCAGCCCGCCGTACGCGTGGACCGCGATGCCGTACCGGCCGCCGTTGTGGATGCGGTAGACCGCGCTGCCGCTCTGCCCGCCGGCGGTGTCGATGTCGTAGAAGACCTTCAGCGGGTTCACGGAGCTGATCCCGCGGCCGTCGTACCACTGGGTTCCCGGGGGCTGGTCCCCGGGGTAGCCGGAGATGTTGGCGCTCGTCTTGAGCAGGTCGGCGTCGGGCCAGGAGCCGAAGCCGAACCATCCGGTGGTCGCGCCGAGTTCGGTGGGGATGACGATGGCCCCGTAGTCGAAGTTCTCGTCGCCGTCGGTCGTCCAGCCGGTGACGGAACGGAAGTTGGTGCTGGTGACGGCGCCGAACGGCAGGAAGGTGCCGTTCCGGCCGGGCATGACCTGGATGGACTTCACCCACCCGTCGCGGCCCGGCACGCCGCTGTGCTTGATGTGCACGACGTGGCCCGCGGTCACCAGGGTGTGCGGGCCGATGAACCAGCCGGTGCCGATCCACTGCGAGTTGTCGGCCGCGGTGACGAGCAGTGAGGCGTTGACCCGCCAGGGGTAGGCCGCCGTGTCGGTGATCTGGACCCGGTCGTCCGGGCCGTGGACCGTCTCCAGCAGGTCCGGCGGGCCGAAGGAGGCCTCGCCGATGTCCGGCAGCGGCGCGGACGGCGCCGTCCACGCCTCGGCGGGCACGGACTCGGACAGGGCGCGGGTGTGGCCGGCGACCTGCTCCAGCCCGTCGGAGGTGAACGCGGCGGGGCTCCCGCCCTGCGCACCTTCCGACGGGCCTTCGAAGACGGCCTGCTCGGCGGCGGGCGCGGTGAGTTCCACGGGTTGGTTCGAGACAGCGGTGTGCGGACCGTTCGTCATGGCGACTCCCGGGGCTGCGTGGAAGGCGTGGGTGGTGGATGCGTGCGGAGGGGCCCACGACGATGCACCGCGAACGCTCTCCGGAGTCCGGGCCGCGCACCGTCCGGGCGCGCTCCCCCACTTCCATGGAACGCCGATCCCCCGCCGGTCGCCACGCGGCGGGGCGGCGGTCAGCGCTCGGAGAGCTCCGAGGGGGCCTCCTGGACGACCCAGCCGTTGCCGTCGGGGTCGTGGAAGGTCATGAACGAGTTCCAGGTGTCGCCCTTGCCGTCCTCCCAGCCGGACTCGCCGACGTGGCGCACCGGTGAGACGTCGACGCCGCGTGCCACCAGCTCGGCGCGGGCCGCCTCGATGTCCGTGACGCACAGCTGGAGGCCGTGCAGCGTGCCCGGGGCCATCTCCTTCGTGCCGGGCGCCGCGGGCATGCCCCGCAGCATGGCGATCGAGCAGCGCGAGCCGGGCGGGGTCAGCTGGACGATCCGCGTGCCGGGGGCGACCTCGCTGTCGAGGTCGACCTTGAAGCCCGCCTTCTCCGCGTAGAACTCCTTGGCGCGGTCGATGTCGGCGACGGGGACGGGGACGACTTCCAGGGTCCAGTTCACGGCGGGGTGCCTCCTCTGGGCGGGGCCGGCGGTTCCGGCCGGTTCCACGGTCGCACGCGGGCCGCCCGCGCGCGGCGGGACACCACGACGGGCCGGCCGCGCCGCCGCCCGGAGCGGGCCCCCGCCGGAATTCCCCGGGGCCGTGCATTCACCGATATCCGGACCGCACCTCTTTTCGGGGAAAGGTTCGGGCCAAGGTGCAGGGCGCATCTGCCGAAAGCCCCCAAAGGCTGGCTACCATGACGGCGTGACAGCAGCGGGAACCGCCTTTTGCGCGCCGCCGATCCGGGCCCGCCGGATTGCGGCGGCGCCGCTGTGGCTGGTCCTGATGCTGGTCGGATTCCTCTGCGCGCACGGCGGCGGGGAAACCGCGGGTGCCGCACACCACCTCCGGCCCGCCGCCTCATCGGCCGCGGTCTCCGCGCCGGATTCCGAGGCGGCCGGGCCCGTGGCCCGTACCGGGGCGCACCGGGACCGCGTACACGGCGGAGGCGGCTCCGGACACCAGGGCGAGCACTGCGCACCCGGCCGGACGGACGGCGGCGCGGTGCTCGCGGACTGCCCGGACGAGCCCGCCGGGCGGCCGGCCGCCCCCGCGGACTCCGCCGCGGCCCCCACC
>NZ_RPSE01000202.1:0-10879 GCF_003949955.1 Streptomyces sp. WAC05292 | reverse complement strand
CCCCCGGCGCCACCTCCCCCCTCGCCGGCAAGACCGTGGTCGTCGACCCCGGGCACAACACCGGCAACTTCGACCACAGCCGCGAGATCAACCAGCAGGTGGACATCGGCACCGCCCGCAAGGAGTGCGACACCACCGGCACCACGACCCGCGCCGGATACAAGGAAGCCGAGTTCACCCTCGACGTGTCCCGCCGGCTGCGCACCATCCTCGAAGGCCGCGGCCTGAAGGTGGTGTTCACGCACGAGGCCGACCGCGCCTGGGGCCCCTGCATCACCGAGCGGGCCCGCATCGGCAACGAGGCGAACGCGGACGCCGTCGTCTCCGTCCACGCGGACGGCGTCTCCGAGGGCAGCCGCGGCTACCACGTCATCCTCCCCGCCAAGGTGAAGGGCGGCGCCGCGGACACCGCCGCGATCGTGGGCCCGTCCCGGGCGCTCGGCGAGCGGATCGCGGCGAACTTCGCCCGCGCCACCGGCTCCGGCCCCGCCAACTACCTCGGAGGGGGCACGGGACTGGTCGTCCGCGACGACCTGGGCGGCCTCAATCTCTCGACCCGGCCCAAGGTGTTCGTCGAATGCGGCAACATGCGTGACAGCAAGGACGCGGCGCTGCTGACGAGTCCGCAGTGGCGGCAGAAGGCCGCGCAGGGCATCGCGGACGGGATCGTCGGCTTCCTCGGCGGGTAGTCCTGACGAGGGGGGCGGCCTGCCGCCCCGGTCCTCTCGGCCGCGGGAAACCTCCGTACCATGGTCCAGCCCGCCCCCTGCTCCTGGTTGCACGACCGCACCACGAGACGACCGAGACCGAGAAGGACACCTAAGACGTGAACATCCGCTCCCTCACTCGAGGCGACGGCGTGGTGATCGGAGCAGCGGTGCTGCTGTTCATCGCCTCGTTCCTCGATTTCTACTCCGCGACCGGCCTGGACCTGCCGAGCGTGTGGGACACCGACGTCTACCGGCTGGCGCTGCCGTCCGTCTTCCTGCTGGGCTTCATCGCCGCCGGCCTGATCGTCGCCGGCCGCTTCCTGCCGGCGGGCCGCCAGCTCGCCGGCCTGCCGCTGCCGGCGTGGGGGACGGTCCTCGCGGTCTCCGCCGCCTGGTCCTCGCTGTGGTCGCTCATCACCAGCCCGAGCGGCGCCGACCTGGGCGCGGGCTGCATCATCGCCTTCCTCGCCACCCTCGTCCTGGCCGGCACCGCCCTCTTCGGCCAGAAGGTCCCGGCGCTCGCCGGCCCGCTGCTCCCGGAGGCCCGCCCGGCCGCGCCGGCGCCGTACGGCGGCCAGCCGCAGCCGGGCACGGGGTACGGCTACCCGGGCGGCCAGCAGCCCCCCGGCTACGGCGCGACCCCGCAGCCCGCACCGCCGTACGGCGGCACCCCGGGCCCGCAGGACGCGGCGCCCGCCCCGGCGGCGGACTTCTCGCCGTTCTGGTTCGCCGTGCCGGTGGCCCGCCCCCTGTACGCGGAGGACGGCTCGCCGTCGCCGATCGCCGAACTCGCCCCCGGCACCTGGTACCTGGCGGTGGACCAGCGCGGCCCGTCCACGCTGATCGCCCAGACGCAGGACGGACGCCGCGGCGTCCTGAACGACACCTCCGGCATCCAGCGCGGCTGACGCGCAGCAGCCGGTTCCGACGGCCCTCCGCCCTTCCGGGCGGGGGGCCGTTGTCCTACAGTCGCCCCGTTCACTGACGAATCGTCAGGAACGGTCGGCGGAAGGGACCGCTCATGCGCCTCGGACTCGCACTCGGCTACTGGGGCCGCGGCCCCGACCCCGCCCACCTCGCCCTCGCCACCGAGGCCGAACGCCTCGGCTACTGGTCGGTCTGGACCGCCGAGGCCTGGGGCTCGGACGCCTTCACCCCGCTCACCTGGATCGCCGCGCACACCTCCCGCATCCTCCTCGGCACCGCCGTCGCGCAGATGGCCGCCCGCACCCCGACCGCCACCGCCATGCACGCCCTCACCCTGGACCACCTCTCCGGCGGCCGCATGATGCTGGGCCTCGGCCTGTCCGGACCGCAGGTCGTCGAAGGCTGGTACGGGCGCCCGTTCCCGGCGAGCCCGCTGACGGCCACCCGCGAGTACGTCGACGTCGTCCGCCAGGTCCTGCGCCGCGAGGCGCCCGTCACCCTGGAAGGCCGCTTCCACAGCCACCCCTACCTCGGCCCCGACGCGACCGGCCTCGGCCGGCCCCTGCGGCCGATCACCCACCCCCTCCGCGCCGACCTGCCGCTGCTGCTGGGCGCGGAGGGCCCGCGCAACGTCGCCCAGACCGTCCGCATCTCCGACGGCTGGCTGCCGCTGTACTGGTCGCCGCTGCGGACGGGCGTCTTCCGGGAGGCCCTCGCCGACCTGCCCGAGGGCTTCCTGATCGCCCCGATGGCCCGGGCCCGCGTCTGCGACGACGTCACCGAGGGCCTGCTGCCCGTCAAGGCCATGCTCGGCTTCTACATCGGCGGCATGGGCCACGCCGCCCGCAACTTCCACGCCGACCTGATGGCCCGCATGGGCTTCGCGGAGGAAGCCCGCCGTGTCCAGGAGCTGTTCCTCGCCGGGCGCAGGAAGGAGGCGGTGCTCGCCGTGCCGGACGCGTTCGCCGACGAGATCAGCCTGGTCGGGCCGCGCGAGCGGATCGCCGAGCGGCTGGAGCTGTGGCGCGGCGGCCCGGTCACCGACCTGCTGGTCACGGCCCCGGACCCGCACACCCTGCGGGTCCTCGCGGACCTCAACACCTGACGCCGCGAGGGCCGCCCGGCCGGGAAGGGCCCCGGCAGGGCGGCCGCACCCGGCTATCCGCCGAGCTCGGACACGCTGGGCACCTGGTCCTTGACGGGGGCGCCGGCGCTCTTGCCGGCGTCCTTCACCCCGTTGATGACGTTCTGGAAGGAGCTGATGTCGGCTTCGGCGACGTCGCCCCTGCGCAGTTTCGTCGCCATCTCCTTCAGGGATTCGATGCCCGCGGTCAGCGGGGCGAGCGCCTTCGACAGCAGCGGGTCGGCCTGGGCGTTGCCGACGGCCGCCTTCAGCCGGTTGTACGCGAACGCGCCCGCGAGGGCCGCCTTGATCAGGGTGAACGTGCGCCCGCTCGCACCCTTGCGGAACTTGCCCTGCTGGTACGGCTTGATGATCCATTGGTACGTGGCGCCGGCCGCGAGCCCCGCGTTCGCGACGAACCGCGTCTTGGCGAACCTCTGGCGCTCGGCCGAGGTGGTGGGCGAGGGCTCCACCTCCGGGAGCGCGGCCCGGGCCGCGGCGTGCACGGCCTGCGCCCGCAGGGCCTCGGCCTGCCCCGCCTGCCCGAGGACCCGGGCGGCCGCGATGCCGTCGGAGGCGGCCCCGCCGCCCTGGCCCCTCGCCCCGGCGGCCGCCGAGCCGCCGCACGCGGCGCCTCCGGCGACCAGCGCGCCCGACAGCGCGAGCGCCGTCAGGCCGCGGCTGAATCGGATGCTCCTGCGTATCGACACGGTTGCCTCCCGGTGGAGTGGGGTGTCCCCGGCAGCGTCACCCCGGGGCCCGCGCCCCGCCACTCGGGTCACCCGACCGGCCCACCCGGGTGGCGCGGGCGGCCTTCCGCCCGCACCCTCGCCCGCCGCGTCCGCCGGCGGGGAGGCCCGTCAGGGGAGGCCGTCAGGGGAGGCCCGTCAGGGGCGTCCGCAGCAGTCCGGCTCCAGCCCGGCGGGCAGCGACAGCCCCCCGAAGACGGCCGTCGTGGCCTCGTCGCCGCCCAGGGCGGCGGCCGCCAGCAGCAGCGAGCCAGCCGTCCACGTCGTCTGCTCCACCGGCCAGACCGCCTCGTCCTCGAAGACGTACCCGGTCCAGTACATGCCGTTCTCGGCACGCAGGTGCGTGATGGAGCGCAGGATCTCCAGGGCCCGGTCCGACTCGCCGACCGCCCACAGGGCGAGCGCCAGTTCGCAGGACTCGCCGCCGGTCACCCACGGGTTGGGCAGCACGCAGCGCACGCCCAGGCCGGGGACGACGAACTCGTCCCAGCGCTCCCCGATGCGCTCCTTGGCCGCCGCGCCCGTCACGGCCCCGCCGAGGACGGGGTAGTACCAGTCCATCGAGTAGCGGGACTTGTCCAGGAACCGCTCCGGATGGCTGCGTATCGCGTGCCCGAGCGCGCCGGCCGCGAGCTCCCAGTCCGGCTGCGGGTCCTCGCGGTGCTCGGCGATCGCCAGCGCGCACCGCAGCGCCTGGTGGATCGAGGACGAGCCGGTCAGCAGCGCGTCCGCGACGGGCGTGCCGTCGGCCTCGCGCTTCCAGCCGATCTCGCCGCCCGGCTGCTGGAGGTCGAGGACGAACTCGACGGCCGCGTACACGACGGGCCACATGAGCTCAAGGAACCGGTCGTCGCCGGTGGCCAGGTAGTGGTGCCACACCCCGACCGCCACGTACGCGGTGAAGTTGGTCTCCCGGCCTGCGTCCTGCGGGCTCGCGGTGTCGACGCCGTCCGGCCGGTCGGCGTACGCCGCGTACCAGGAGCCGTCGGTGTTCTGGTGCCGGGCCAGCCACCGGTAGGCGCGCTCGGCGGCGGCGTGCTCGCCGGCCGCGTCGAGCGCCATGGCGGCCTCGGTGTGGTCCCACGGGTCGAGGTGGTGGCCGCGGAACCAGGGGATCGCGCCGTCGGGGCGCTGCACGGCGAGGATCCCGGCGACGGTCGCCGCCGCCTGGTCCGCCGTCAGCACCCCGTCCAGGGCGAGGCGTTCGGTGCGCCCGGTGGAGCTCACTGGGCGGCGCCGACGGGGAGGTGCGGCTTCGTCGCGTACACGACGAAGCTCTTGCCGATGACGGGGTTGAGGGCCTGCTCGGCGAGGCGCGTCGCGAGCGGCTTCTTCATGATGTCCCAGACCAGCAGCTTGTGGTACGCGCGGACGGGCAGGGCCTTGTCGTTGTCGACGCCGAAGGCGCACTTGAGCCACCAGTACGGGGAGTGCAGGCCGTGGGCGTGGTGGGTGCCGTACGGCTTGAGGCCGGCGGCCCGCATCTTGCCGAGCAGCTCGTCGGCCTTGTAGATGCGGATGTGGCCGCCCTCGACCTCGTGGTAGGCGTCGCTGAGCGCCCAGCAGACCTTCTCCGGGCCGTAGCGGGGGACGGTGACGGCGATGCGCCCGCCGGGCTTGAGGACGCGGACCATCTCGGCGAGGACGCCCTTGTCGTCGGGGATGTGCTCCATCACCTCGGAGATGATGACGACGTCGAAGGAGTCGTCGGGGAAGGGCAGCGCGAGGGCGTCGCCCTCCATCGCGGTGGCGGTGGCGCCGGCCGGGGCCTCGCCTGCCTCCTTCATGGCGGCGAACCACTTGGCGACCTCGCGGATCTCCTCGCCGTTGCGGTCGACGGCGACGACCTGCGCGCCGCGCCGGTAGCACTCGAAGGCGTGCCGGCCTGCGCCGCAGCCCAGATCGAGCACGCGGTCGCCTGCGGCGAGCGGGAACCGGGAGAAATCGACGGTCAGCACGGGGTCCTGCCTTCGCGGTCGCGGGGGTGGGGGAACATTCAGCGGGTGCGGCGGGCTTGCGCGATCGCGGCCCGGTAGTGGGCGGCGGTGCCTTCGGCCGCCCTGGCCCAGGTGAACCGGGCGAGGACCCGCTCGCGGCCGGCGGCGCCGAGCCGGGCCCGCAGCTGCGGGTCGCCGAGGAGCCGGCCGAGCGCGGCGGCCAGGGCCCCGGCGTCGCCGGGCGGCACCGCGAGGCAGGTCTCGCCGTCGGGTCCGGCGACCTCGGGGATCGCACCGCCGGTGGTGGCGACCAGCGGGGTGCCGGTGGCCATGGCCTCGGCGGCGGGCAGCGAGAACCCCTCGTAGAGGGAGGGCACGCAGGCGACCTGGGCGCTGCGCACGAGGTCGACGAGTTCGGCGTCCGTCACGCCCTTGACGAAGCGGACGGCGTCCTGGAGGCCGTACGTCTCGATGGCGCGGGCGACGGGCCCCTCCTCGGCGCGCTTGCCGACGACGACGAGGTGCGCGGCGGGCTGCTCGGTGCGCAGCTTGGCGAGGGCCTCGACGAGGAACACCAGGCCCTTGAGGGGCACGTCGGCGCTGGAGGTGGTGACGATCCGGCCGGGCACCTCGGCGACCGCCGGGTCGGGCGACCACAGGTCGGTGTCGGCGCCGATGTGGACGACGTGGATGCGCTCGCCGCGCACGCCGAGGTGCTCGGCGATCTCCTGCTTGGAGGAGCCGGAGACGGTCAGCACGGAGGGGAGGCGGCGGGCGACGCGGGCCTGCATGCGCGTGAAGGCGTACCAGCGGCGGACGGAGGCGCGCCGCTTGCGGTCGGGGGCGGCGTCGAGCTCCAGCTGCCGGTCGACGGTGATCGGGTGGTGGATCGTGGTGACCAGGGGGGCGCCGAGGTCGCCGAGGAGTCCGTAGCCGAGGGTCTGGTTGTCGTGGATGACGTCGAACTCGCCCGCGCGGGACGCGAGGTGGCGGCGGGCGCGCAGGGAGAAGGTCAGCGGCTCGGGGAAGCCGCCGGTCCACATGGTGGCGACCTCCAGCGCGTCGATCCAGTCGCGGAACTCCTCGCGCCGCGGGGTGCGGAAGGGGTCGGGCTGGCGGTAGAGGTCGAGGCTGGGCAGCTCGGTCAGCGAGGCGCCCTCGTCGAGGACCGGATAGGGCTGCGCGCCGATCACCTCGACGGAGTGGCCGAGCCGGACGAGTTCCCGCGAAAGGTGCCGCACGTAGACGCCCTGGCCCCCGCAGAACGGGTTCCCCTTGTAGGTCAGGAGTGCGATGCGCAACGGCCGGTCACCGTCCGTCACAGACCCTGCGAAAGGGCTCGTCACCACGGCCTCAGCGGTCACTCTCGGCCCCTTTCTGGCTGCAACTTTCGCCGGAGCGTAACCGCTCGGATAATGTAGAACAAGTTTCAGAGTTGATCCGTCGCGGACCATTGAATCTACCGGCCGGAAACCCCACCGTAAGAGGCGGAGCAGGTGATTCGCGCCACCACGCGGCGCCTGCCATGCTGGGCCCGCACCAGCCCGGAAACGGCCCCGCACCTGCGGGGCGCTCTCCCAGCCAGCGGCACACCACGGAACGGGGCACATGACAGCGGAAGCGAAGGCCGTCACCACACCGGCGTCCCCTCCCCTGACCGAGCGCCAGGAGGCGCGCCGCCGCCGCATCCTCAACGCCAGCGCCCAACTGGCGGGGCGGGGCGGCTTCGACGCCGTCCAGATGCGCGAGGTCGCGGAGGCCGCGGGGGTCGCCCTCGGCACCCTCTACCGCTACTTCCCCTCCAAGGTGCACCTGCTCGTCGCGACGATGCAGGACCAGCTCCAGCACATGCACGCCACGCTCCGCAAGCGCCCGCCGGCCGCGGAGGACCCGGCGGCCCGGGTCGCCGAGACCCTGATGCGCGCCTTCCGGGCCCTCCAGCGCGAGCCGCACCTCGCGGACGCGATGGTGCGCGCGCTGACGTTCGCGGACCGCAGCGTCAGCCCGGAGGTGGACACCGTCTCGCGCCTGACGACCGCGATCATCCTGGACGCGATGGGCCTGGACGCGCCGCCGACCGCGGAGCAGCTGTCGGCGGTCCGCGTCATCGAGCACACCTGGCACTCCGCGCTGATCACGTGGCTGTCGGGGCGGGCGTCGATCGCCCAGGTGAAGATCGACATCGAGACGGTCTGCCGGCTGATCGAACTGACGGCCCCGCCGGAAAAGGCCTGAACCCGCCGTCGCCGCGGGGCGGAGGGAAACCGGGCCGGCGCGCCGCCGGCGGCTTGCCGCCCCGGCCCGCCCGCCACGGCCGTTCCACCCCGGCACGCCCGGCCCTCTCGCCCGGCCCGCCCCGGGCGTCTCACTCCTCGGGCGGGAACACCGCCTCCCCGCTCCCCGCGAGCGTGATCGAGATGGCCTCGACGGGGCAGCCCTCGGCCGCCCCCAGCACCGGCTCGCTCGCGTCGGACTCCTCCCGCCGCGGGTGCGACTGCCGCGCCGCGTCGAGGGCGAAGCCCTCGGGGGCCAGTGCCGCGCACATGCCGGAGCCGATGCACACCGTCCGGTCGACCTCCACCCGCCACCGGTCGCCCACGGCTCAGGCCCCCGCCCCGTACCCGGCCGGCAGGTGGACCATCTTGTGCTCCAGGTACTCGCCGAACCCCTCCGGCCCGAACTCCCGGCCCAGCCCGCTGTTCTTGTAGCCGCCGAACGGCCCGAGCACGTCCAGGCTGAAGGTGTTCACGTTGAAGGTGCCCGTCCGCACCCCGCGGGCGAAGTCGATGCCGCGCTCCACGTCCGCCGTCCACACGCTGCCGCTCAGCCCGAACTCGGAGTCGTCCGCGATCCGCAGCGCCTCCGCCTCGTCCCCGTACGGGATGAGGCAGACCACCGGGCCGAAGATCTCCTCCCGGGCGATCCGCATCGCGTTGTCCACCTCCCCGAAGAGGGTCGGCTCGACGTACCAGCCGCGCTCCTGGCCGGCGGGCCGGCCGCCGCCGGCCAGGATCTTCGCGCCCTCCTCCTGCCCGATCGCGATGTACTCCAGCGACCTGCGCCGCTGCCGCTCGGCGACGAGCGGGCCGACCTGCGTCGCGGGGTCGAGCGGGTCCCCGACGACCAGGGCCCCGGCGGCCGCGGCGAGCGCCTCGGCGATCTCGCCGTAGCGGCTGCGCGGCGCGAGGACGCGGGTCTGGGCCACGCACGCCTGCCCGTTGTTCATCCAGGCGGCGGGCACGATCCCGGAGACGGCCGCCTCCAGGTCGGCGTCGGGCAGGATCACGGCGGCGGACTTGCCGCCCAGTTCCAGGGTGACCCGGGTCAGGTTCCGCGCGGCGACCTCCATCACCCGGCGGCCGGCTGCCGCGGAGCCGGTGAAGGACACCTTGTCCACACCCGGGTGCCCCACCAGGTACTCGCTCACCTCCCGGTCGGCGGGCAGGACGGACAGCACGCCCTCCGGCAGCCCGGCCTCCCGGGCGATGCCGGCGAGGAGGCAGGAGTCCAGCGGCGACTCGGGGGACGGCTTCAGCACCACCGACGACCCCGTCAGCAGCGCGGGCGCCAGCTTCGCCGCGGCCACGAACTGGGGGACGTTCCACGGGATGACGGCCGCGACGACGCCCACGGGCTCCCGCCGCACCAGGATCGGCCCGAGCGCCCCCTGGCGGCGCTCCTCGAACGGGAAGGCGCGCGCCACCTGTATCGCGGCGTCGTAGACCATCATCGGGCCGAGCGCCTGGGCGAGGATGCTCCAGGAGTACGGGGAGCCGTTCTGGGAGCTGATCGTGCGGGCGATCTCCTCGTGGCGGACGGCGAAGGCGTCCTTGATCCGCGTCACGACGGCGATCCGCTCCTCCAGCGGCATCCGCGGCCAGGGGCCCTCGTCGAAGGCCCGGCGGGCGGCGGCCACGGCGCGGTCCACGTCGCCCCGGGAGGCGTGCGGGACGCTGCCGATGACCTGCTCGGTGTGGGGGGAGACGACCTCGATCGTCCCGGCGCCCAGCGGATCCACCCATTCCCCGCCGATGAACAGCTGTCCGTGGTCCACGCGCTCGGTCATGGCTGATGCCTCCTGCGGCTTGGCGTTGCGGAACTGATACCAGTTCCAGTTCGAGGAGTCCACGGCTCCCGCACGGCCTCCGGTGAACCGGTACTGGCGATCCGCCCCGACACATGGTCGACTGGGGCTACCACTGCAACAGGTTCTCGCCATGGGCTCCGCCGGACGCAGACAGGACCCCTCATGCCACGGAACGCACCCCAGCAGCCTCCGCGGACCCCGCGGCCCGCGACGCCGCCGCCCTCTCCCGCGCCCGCCCCGCCGCGGGTCGCCGACCACGGCGGCGGCGTCCACTCCCTCGCGGTGCCCATCCCGGACAACCCGCTCGGCCACACCCTCGTCCACGTCCTCGACACCGGACGCGGCCCCGTCCTCGTCGACACCGGCTGGGACGACCCCGCCTCCTGGGACGCCCTCACCGCCGGACTCGGCGCCCTCGGCACCGACGTCGGCGACATCCACGGCGTCGTCGTCACCCACCACCACCCCGACCACCACGGCCTGTCCGGCCGGGTCCGCGAGGCCTCGGGCGCCTGGATCGCCATGCACCCCGCCGACACCGAGGTCGTCGTCCGCACCCGGTCCGCCCCGCCCGGCACCTGGTACGCGTACGTCCACGACAAGCTCGCCGCCGCCGGCGCCCCCGAGGAGCACCTCGCCCCGCTGCGCGCCGCCCGCCGCGACCCGCGCGGCGTCCCCGGCCTGCGGGCCGCCGTTCCCGACCGGGACATCGTCCCCGGCGAGCTGCTTCCGCTGGCCGGGCGCCGCCTGCGCGCCGTCTGGACCCCGGGCCACACGCCCGGGCACGTCTGCCTGCACCTGGAGGAGCGCCACCCGGCGGGCCTGCCCGGCAGCGGCCGCCTCTTCTCCGGCGACCACCTCCTGCCCGGCATCTCCCCCCACATCGGCCTCTACGAGGACCCCGAGGGCGCGGCGGGCGACCTCGACCCGCTGGGCGACTACCTCGACTCCCTCGAACGCGTCGCCCGCCTCGATCCCGCCGAGATCCTCCCCTCCCACCAGCACCCCTTCACCGGCGCCCCCGACCGCGTCCGCGCGCTGCTGTCCCACCACCGGGAGCGGCTGGCGGGGCTGCGGCGGCTGCTGGCGGCCCGGCCGCTGACCCCGTGGGCGCTCGCCGAGCGCATGGAGTGGAACCGGCCCTGGGCAGAGATCCCGTACGCCTCCCGCACCATCGCCGTCTCCGAGGCGGAGGCGCACCTGCGACGCCTGGTGAAGCAGGGCCGGGCGGAACCGGTCCCGGGCAGCGACCCCGTGGAGTACCGGGCCGTCTGACGGGCCGGCAGGCAGCGGACGCCGGCCGGGCCGTCTCCCCCGGATCCCGCCCCGCCCGCGCGGCCTGGCAC
>NZ_RPSE01000201.1:0-10937 GCF_003949955.1 Streptomyces sp. WAC05292 | reverse complement strand
GTGGAACGCTCCCAGACCGCGAACGGCCGGTCCAGGCCCCGATTCGGCCGAGCTTCACGGCGCCGGCACGCCCCCGGTCCGCCGCCCCCGACCCGCCGCCCGGAGCCCGCCGCCGTGAAGCTCGGCCGAATCGGGGCCTGGACCGGCCGTTCGCGGTCTGGGAGCGTTCCACACACCACCTCCACCACCTTTCGCGCGCAGCAGTGTTCCTGACGGCTCGTCAGTTCAGTAGTCTGAATCTGATTACTCGTCAGTTACCGGGTCCCATCGAGCAGGAGCGGGCGAAGCGATGCTTGGATCTACTCACGGCACCCTCACCACCGACCTCCGCGCGCGCGTCGAGGCCTGCGGGGAGACCCCCCGGGCGGCCGTCCACTGCACCGCCCCCGCGTCCGCCGGGGACGCCGTCCCCCTCGATGTCAGCGGCCGGCCGCTGCACGCCGACGTGCCGGACCTGGACCGCCTCTTCCGGCCCGAATCCGTCGCCGTCGTCGGCGCCTCCGACACCGAGGGCCGCCCGGCCGCCGGGATCACCCGCCGGCTCATCGCCTGGGCCGAGCGCGTCGGCGCCCGCATCCACCCCGTCCACCCGGCCCGCTCCGCGGTCTACGGGCTCCCCTGCCACCCGGCAGTCGGCTCCCTGCCCGAACAGGTGGACCTCGCCGTGCTGCTCGTCGCCGATCCGCTGCCCGTCATCGAGGAGCTGGCCGAAGCCAAGGTGAAGTTCGCCGTCGCCTTCGCCTCCGGCTTCGCCGAGACCGGCGCCGAGGGCGCCGCCGCCCAGGACGGTCTCGCCGCCGCGGTGCGCCGCTCCGGCCTGCGCCTGCTGGGGCCCAACACCAACCTCAACGCCTTCGAGGAGTTCCGCGAAGACCTGGAGGGCCCGGCGATCGCCCTGATCACCCAGTCCGGGCATCAGGGGCGCCCCGTGTACGCCCTCCAGGAGCTCGGCATCCGGCTGTCGCACTGGGCGCCCACCGGCAACGAGGCCGACCTGGAGACCGCCGACTTCCTCTCCTACTTCGCCGAGCGCCCCGAGGTCGGCGCCATCGCCGCCTACGTGGAGGGCCTCAAGGACGGCCGCTCCTTCCTGCTGGCCGCCGACCGGGCCGCCCGCAACAAGGTCCCCGTCGTCGCCGTCAAGGTGGGCCGCACCGAGACCGGTGCCCGGACGGCCGCCTCGCACACCGGGAAGCTCACCGGCGCGGACGACGTCGTCGACGCCGCCATGCGCCAGTTCGGCGTCATCCGCGTCGACGGCCTCGACGAACTCCAGGACACCGCCGCCCTCCTCGCCCGGGCCAAGCCGCCCACCGCCGACGGCGTCGCCGTCTACTCCATCTCCGGCGGCACCGGCGCCCACTTCGCCGACCTGGCCGCCGCGGCCGGACTGCGCCTGCCGACCCTCCCGCAGGCCCGGCAGGACGAGCTGCACCAGTGGATACCGGCGTACCTGAGCACCGCCAACCCGATCGACAACGGCGGCCACCCCGTCGGCGACGAGCGCGGCCGGAAGATCATCGACGCGATCCTCGCCGACCCGTCCGTCGGGGTGCTCGTCTGCCCGATCACCGGGCCGTTCCCCCCGCTGAGCGACCGCCTCGTCCGGGACCTCGTCGACGCCGCCGAACACACCGACAAGCAGATCTGCGTCGTGTGGGGCTCCCCCGTCGGCACCGAGGACGCCTACCGCACCACCCTCCTCGGCTCCTCCCGCGTCGCCACCTTCCGCACCTTCGGCAACTGCATCACCGCCGTGCGCGCCTACCTCGACCACCACCGCTTCACCGCCCGCTACCGCTCACCCTTCGCCGACGCCCCCCGCACCCCCTCCCCCTCGTACCGCAAGGCGCAGGCTCTGATGCGGCCCGGCGAGCAGCTCAGCGAGCACGCCGCCAAGCAGCTGCTGCGGGCGTACGGGATCCGCGTGCCGCGCGAGCAGCTCGTGACGAGCGCGGCGGCCGCGGTGCGGGCGGCCGGGCTGGTCGGCTACCCGGTCGTCATGAAGGCGTCGGGCCCGCAGCTCGCGCACAAGACGGAGCTGGGCCTGGTGAAGATCGGGCTGACCTCGGCGAGCCAGGTCCGGGACGCCTACCGGGAGCTGACGGACATCGCGCGCTACGAGGACGCCCCGCTGGACGGCGTCCTCGTCTGCCAGATGGTGCAGCGCGGCGTGGAGATGGTCGTCGGCGTCGCCCGGGACGCGCTGTTCGGGCCGACGGTGACGGTCGGGCTGGGCGGCGTCCTCGTCGAGGTGCTGCACGACGCGGCGGTACGGGTGCCGCCGTTCGGCGAGGACCAGGCGCGCGCCATGCTCGCCGAGCTGCGCGGACGGGCCCTGCTCGACGGGGTCCGCGGGGCGCCGCCCGCCGACACCGACGCGCTCGTCGAGGTCGTGCTGCGGGTGCAGCGGATGGCGATGGAGCTGGACGGGGTCCTGTCGGAGCTCGACATCAACCCGCTGATGGTGCTCCCGCGCGGGCAGGGCGCGGTGGCGCTGGACGCGCTGGCCGTGTGCCGGTGACCGCCCCCGGGGAAGCGGAGCCGAGCGACGTGGGTGGATCCCCCCGGGCCGCCGGGCCCGCCGCCGAGCGCCCGCTGGACGAGCAGGTGCTGCACCGCACCGAGAACGGGGTCTCCTGGATCACCCTCAACCGGCCCGAGGCGATGAACGCCGTCACGTGGGAGCAGCGCGAGCGCGTCATCGCGCTGCTCGACGCCGCCTCCGCCGACCGCGGTGTGCGGGCCGTCGTCCTCACCTCCGCCGGCCGCGGGTTCTGCGCGGGCGCCGATCTGCGGGCGGGGCCGCGTGCGGGCGGCGGGGGCGGGCAGCGGGTCGCCGGCGACGTGGCGCGGATGATCCGGCAGGGGGCGCAGCGGCTGGTCACCGCGGTGCTCGACTGCGAGAAGCCGGTGGTCGCCGCCGTGGGCGGGACGGCGGCGGGGATCGGCGCGCACCTGGCGTTCGCGTGCGACCTGGTGGTGGCGGCCGAGTCGGCCCGCTTCGTGGAGGTGTTCGTACGCCGCGGCCTGGTCCCCGACGGCGGGGGCGCCTACCTGCTGCCGCGGCTGGTGGGACCGCAGCGGGCCAAGGAGCTGATGTTCTTCGGGGACGCCGTCCCCGCCGCCGACGCGGCCCGGCTCGGGCTGGTCAACCGGGTCGTGCCCGACGGCGAGGTGGAGCGGTGCGCCCGGGAGTGGGCCGAGCGCCTCGCGCAGGGGCCGACGCGGGCCATCGCCCTGGCGAAGCAGCTGGTGAACGCCTCGCTGGACGGGGACCGGGCGACGGCCCTGGCCGCGGAGGCCGCCGCGCAGGAGATCAACATGGCGACGGCAGACGCGGCCGAGGGCGTGGCGGGCTTCGTGGAGCGCCGGACGCCGAGGTTCCGCGGCCGCTGACCGGGCCGTGCCCGCGGCGGGGCCCGCGGCGGGGGCCCGCGGCGGCGGGCAGTGGCCGCCGGGCCCGCTGCTACATCTGCGGGTCGGGCCTGAGCAGGGCGAACACCGCCCCGAAGGGGTCCGCCAGCCAGGCGATGCGGCCGACGTCCGGGACGTCCACCGGCGGCATGAGGGTGCTCCCGCCGGCGCGGTCGGCCGCCGCGGCGGTGGCGTCGGCGTCCGCGACGTGGAAGTAGGGCACCCAGCGGGGCCGCTCGCCGCCCTGGTCGCCGCCGGCCGCGTCGCCCATGGGGGCGACCCCGCCGAAGGACGCCTGCTCCTGGTCGCCGTCGCGGACGCTCAGCACCCGGTACGTCATCCCGGGCGTCCGCATCTCGCGGCTGCGCCAGCCGAAGACGCCCCCGTAGAAGTCGAGGGCGGCGAGCGGGTCGGGCACGTGCAGTTCGGCCCACAGCAGGCTGTTCTCGGCGGACGCCACCTCCAGGCCGCCGGTCTTGCCGGGCTCCCAGAGGGCGAACTGGGCGCCCTGCGGGTCGGTGGCCTGGGCGAGCCACCCCTCGCCCATGACGTCCATGGGCTCCATGCGGATGTGGCCGCCGCCGTCGCGGATCGCGCGGACGGTGTCCTGGATGTCGTCGGCCATGAAGTGGACCATCCAGGCGGAGGACGCGCCCTCCTCGGTCAGGGGGCCGATGGCGGCGACGGTCCTGCCGCCGATGCGGAAGAACCCGTAGCCGCCGGCCTCCGCGGGGCCCGGCTCGTAGTCCCAGCCGAAGACGCGGCCGTAGAACGCGCCGGCCGCGGCGGTGTCGGGGCTGCCGAGGTCGAGCCAGTTCGGTGAGCCATGGGTGAAGTCGGTTCCGAGCACGGTTCCTCCTGCGGGTGCGGCACGGTTCGCGGACGGGTCGGGACGGGGGGGCGGACGGCCGGGGACGGGTCCGGGGCCACCTTGCCGAGCGGCCGCGGCGCACCCGACCCGCCGGGCGGGCCCGCCGGCCCGGTTCACCCGTACGGCGGACACCGCGCGGGCCGGGCCCCGGGCGGTGCGGGGCATCCCGGGTCCGCACCCCTTCCTATCTGACGAACCGTCAGCTTCAATCGTCGTGTGATGGGACACGCAGGGATGGCGGCCACCGTCGTCCGATACCTCAGGTCCGCGGGCTCCGCCTCCGCCCCCGCCTCCGCCCCCGCGCGCGAGCCGTCGGCGCTGCCCCGCGCCGACCTGCGGGCCGTCGGCGCGGACGAGCGCGCGCCCGTCGCGCCCGCCGAGTTCCGGGCCGTCCTCGGGCACTTCGCCAGCGGGGTGACCGTCGTGACCGCCCCGGCGGACCAGGACGGCACCCCCGCCGGGTTCGCCTGCCAGTCCTTCGCCTCGCTCTCCCTCGACCCGCCGCTCGTCGCCTTCATGGTGGCGCGGACGTCGGCGACCTGGCCGCGGATCGCCCGCGCCGGGGTGTTCTGCGTCAACGTCCTCGGCGAGCGGCAGGGCGGACTGTGCCGGCGGTTCGCGGTCAGCGGCGGCGACAAGTTCGCCGGCGCCGCACACACGCCCGCACCCGCGACCGGCTCGCCGCTCCTCGCCGGCGTCCCCGCCTGGATCGACTGCCGCGTCCACGCCGTGCACACCGGCGGCGACCACCTGATCGTCGTCGGCCGGGTCGAAGCGCTCGGCGCACCCGGCGGGGACGGCCCGCTGCTCTTCCACCGGGGCCGCTTCGGCCGCTTCACCGCCTGACGCCCGCGCACCGCGCCCGCGCCCCGGCCCGCCGCCCGGGCGGAGGCGGCGGGCCGGGGGCGCGACGGGCCCCGCGTCAGAACGTGAGGACGGCGCGGGCCACGCGCCCGTGCCGGGCGTCGTCCGCGGCCTTGGCGAAGTCCTCCACCGGGTAGGCCGCGCTCACCAGCTCGTCCAGGAGCAGCCGGCCCTGCCGGTAGAGGTCGGCGTAGAGGGCGATGTCGCGCTGGGGGCGGGAGGACCCGTACCGGCAGCCCATGATCGTCTTGTCGAGGTACATCGACGACACCCTGAAGGACGCCTCCGCGCCGGCCGGCGGCACCCCGAGCAGGACGGCCTGCCCGTGCCGGTCCAGCAGGTCGACGGCCTGCCGGATCAGGCGGACGTCGCCGACGCACTCGAAGGCGTGGTCCGCGCCGGTCGGCAGGATCTCCCGCACGGCGGCCTCGGCGCCGCCGGCGGAGGCGTCGACGAAGTGCGTGGCGCCGAAGAGCCGGGCCGCCGCCTCCTTCGCCGGGTTCGCGTCGACGGCGACCGCGGTCCGCGCCCCGGCGAGCCGGGCACCCTGGAGGACGTTGAGCCCGATCCCGCCGGCGCCGATGACGACGACCGTCTCGCCGTGCCCGACGCGCGCCCGGTTGAGGACGGCACCGACCCCCGTCAGGACGCCGCAGCCGATCAGGGCCGCCGAGGTCGGCGGCACCTCCCGCGGGATCCGCACCGCCTGCACCGCCCGCACCACCGTGCGCTCCGCGAAGGCGGAGTTCGACGCGAACTGGTGGAGCGGCTTCCCGGCCCGGCTGAACGGCCGTCCCGGCATCCCGATCGCCTTGCGGCACATCGTCGGCCGGCCCCGGTCGCAGTCCGCGCAGGCCCCGCAGTTGGCGAGGGTGGACAGGGCGACATGGTCCCCGGGCGCCACGTGCGTCACACCGGCCCCGACGGCCTCGACGACGCCCGCGCCCTCGTGCCCCAGCACCACCGGCCGCGGGAAGGGGATCGTCCCGTCGACCACCGACAGGTCGCTGTGGCACAGCCCGGCCGCGGCCACCGCGACGAGCACCTCCCCCGGACCGGGACCGCGGACCTCCAGGTCGTCGACGACCCGGACCTCCCTGCCGTCGAATACGACGCCCCTCATGCGTTCACCGTGCCTCTCCGGGCAGGCCGAGCACCCGCTCGGCGATGATGTTCCGCTGGATCTCGTCCGAGCCGCCGTAGATCGTGTCGGCCCGGCTGAACAGGAACAGCCGCTGGTCCTCCCCGAGCCCCTGCTCGTACGGGAGCCCGGGCGCCCACGGCACCGTCCCGGCCGCGGCCGCCGCGCCGCGGACCGCCACCGCGAGCTCCCCGAGCCGGCGGTGCCAGCCGCCCCACAGGAGCTTCGCGACGCTGGGCGCGCCCGGATCGGCGGGGGCGCGCCCGGAGGAGGACGCGGCGGCGGCCAGGGTGCGCAGGGCGTGCCAGCGCATCGTGCGCAGCTCGGCCCACTGCCGTACGAGCCGGTCGTGCAGGACGGGATCGGCGCCGCCGACCGCGCCGCCGCCGTCCGCGGGGCCGGCGGGGCCGGTGCGGGCGGCGTACGCGGCGAGGACGCGGTCGAGTTCGGCGGCGAAGCCGATCTGCTGGACCAGGGTGGACACACCGCGCTCCAGCGCGAGGAGGCCGGTGGCGACGGCCCAGCCGTTGCCCTCGCCGCCGACGACCGCCGCGGCGACGGCCCCGTCGAACCAGACCTCGTTGAACTCGGCGGTCCCCGGCATCTGCCGGATCGGCCGCACCTCGACGCGGCCCGGCTGGTCCATCCGTACGAGGAGGAACGACAGGCCCCGGCGGCGCCGGGAAGCCGGGTCGGTGCGGGCGAGGACGAAGCACCAGTCGGCGTCCCGTGCGAGGGAGGTCCAGGTCTTCTGGCCGGTGACCCGCCACAGTCCGTCGGCGGGGTCGCGGACGGCCGAGGTCCGCACCCCGGCGAGGTCGGAGCCGGCGCCGGGCTCGCTGTAGCCCTGGCACCACAGCTCCTCGCCGCGGGCGATGCCGGGCAGGAAGCGGTCCTGCTGCTCGCGGGTGCCGTACGCGACGAGGGTGGGGGCGAGGAGGTTCTCGCCGATGTGGCCGACCCGGGCGGGAGCGCGGTGGGCGGCGTACTCCTCGGCCCACACGACCTGCCCGGTGAGGGAGAGCCTCTGCTGCCCGTACCTCCCGGCGGGCAGGTCCCAGCCCTGGCCGATCCAGCCGCCGCGGCCCAGCTCGCGCTCCCAGGCGCGGCGGGCCGCCACCTCTTCGTGCTCGCTGCCGGGCCCGCCGAGGCCGGCGGCGCGTGCGCACGGGCCCACCAGGTGTCCGGTGAGCCAGGCGCGGGCGCGGGCGCGCAGGGCGTCGTCGGCGGCGCCGAAGGCGAAGTCCACGGTCCGGCCTCCTCTACGGGCGGGCGTTGGGGCGTTCCCCCGCGGCCGCCGCCCTGGCCATGGCGTCGAGCCGGTCGAGCATCGGCATGGGGTCGGTGCCGACGGTCCCGGGGAGGAAGTCGGCGATGCGCTGCGGGGTCCAGGGGCCCTCGGCGTAGCCGGCGCGCAGTTCGCGGGGCTGCGCCCAGACGGCGATCTTGGGGCCGGCGACGGTGTAGACCTGGCCGGTGATGCGCTCCCCGCCGGCGGCGACGGCCTTGTCGCTGAGGAGGTAGGTGACGAGCGCGGCGACGTCCTCCGGCTCGCCGATCTCCTTGAGCTCCATGGGGACGTTCGCGGACATGCGGGTGCGGGCGACGGGGGCGACGGCGTTGGCGGTGATGCCGTACTTGTGCAGGCCGAGCGCGGCGGACCGGACGAGGGAGATGACGCCGCCCTTGGCGGCGCTGTAGTTGGCCTGGGCGACGGAGCCCTGGTGGTTGCCGCTGGTGAAGCCGATGAGGGTGCCGGAGCCCTGGCGGCGCATGACGGCGGAGGCGGCGCGGAAGACGGTGAAGGTGCCCTTGAGGTGGGTGGCGATGACCGGGTCCCACTCCTCCTCGGACATGTTGAAGAGCATCCGCTCGCGGAGGATCCCGGCGACGCAGACCGCCCCGTCGATGCGGCCGTAGCGGGCGAGGGCGGTGTCGACGAGGCGCCGGCCGCCGTCCATGGTGGAGATGTCGTCGGTGACGGCGACCGCCTCGCCGCCCGCGGCCTGTATCTCCTTGACGACCGCTTCGGCGACCTCGCCGGTCGGGTCGCCGCCGGCGATGCCGACGCCGCGGTCCCCGACGACGACCTTGGCGCCCTCGGCGGCAGCGGAGAGGGCGACGGCGCGGCCGATGCCGCGCCCGGCGCCCGTGACGGCCACGACCTTGCCTGCCAAGAAGTTCCCCACGCCGGACCCCTTCCCGCGGTTTCTGACGGACCGTTAGATTTTATGGGCAGCCGGACACGGGTGCACAAGCCCCCGTGACCCCCCGTCGCGAGGAGCTGATGAGGACCATGGCCCTGCCCGCCGAGTTCCACGAGATCGCCAAGCGCGTCAACAACTGGGGCCGCTGGGGCGCCGACGACGAGAAGGGCACCCTGAACCTGATCACGGACGAGGTCGTGCGCGCGGCGGCCGCCGAGATCCGCACCGGCCGGCGCGTCCCGCTCGCACTCCCGCTGAAGGAGGACGGCGTCCAGGCGGGCCTGATCCCCGGCCGGATCAACCCGCTGCACACGATGGTGCAGATCAACCAGGAGCTGTTCGGGCCCGGCGGCGTGGCGTGCAGCGACGACACCGTGACGATGGGCCTCCAGGCCGGCACCCACTGGGACGCCCTCAGCCACGTCTCACACTCCGGCCGCATCTACAACGGCCGCCCCGCCGACACCATCACCGCGCACGGCCGGGCGCGGTTCAGCGGCATCGACAAGGCCGGCCCGGTCGTCTCCCGCGGCATCCTGCTGGACGTGGCCCGCGCCAAGGGCGTGGACCGCCTGCCGGGCGGGCACGCGGTGACCCCGGAGGACCTGGCGGAGGCGGAGGCGCTCGCCGGCACCGCGGTCCGCCCCGGCGACATCGTCCTCGTCCGCACCGGCCAGATCGCCCTCTGCCTGGCCGGCGACCGCCACGGCTACGCCTTCCCCTCCCCGGGCCTGTCGATCCGCACCGCGGAGTGGTTCCACGCCCGCGACGTGGCGGCCGTCGCCAACGACACCCTGACCTTCGAGGTCTTCCCCCCGGAGACCGACGACCTCTGGCTCCCGGTCCACGCCCTGCACCTGGTCGAGATGGGCATGCACCAGGGCCAGAACTGGAACCTGGAAGAACTGTCCACAGCCTGTGCAGAAGCGCGCCGGTACGCCTTCCTCCTCGCCGCGGTCCCGGAGCCGTTCACGGGCGCGGTGGGCTCCCCGGTCGCCCCGGTCGCGGTCCTCTGACGGGCCGGCAGTCGCGCGGGCGGTTCGAGCCCGGGATTGCCGGCGCCGCCGGGAGGGCGTCAGCTCGCCTTGGGGGCGAGCTTTGCGATCTGCTGGTGAGAGACGTGCAGCATGGCACCCGCGTCCCTCACGGTGACCGTCTTGGTGAGTTCGACCGCTGCTGCAACCAAGGCCCCCTCCGCCGTCCACCCACGGGATGCATCCCGTGGGCCGACGGCCCGGCCCCGCACGGTCGTTAGGGTCGGGGCATGGAGACCTCATCAGCGGAGGGCGGCGGAACACGGGCCGCGCGGTCGGCGTGGCGGACCGCCGCCCTGTGGGGCGGCGCCGGGCTCGCCACGCTCGTCCTCCTCAACCTCGTCCTGCGCGTCCCCCTCGGTGTGGGCGACCGCATCGCCGAACCCGGCGTGCTGCTCGCCGCCGTCTCCTTTCTCGTGGCCGCGCTCACCGTGCGGCGGGCGCCGCTCGCGACGCTCGCGCTGATGCTCGCCTCCGACGTCGGCGTGGCCTTCCTCCACCCCACCCCGGCCCTCACGTCCGTCCCCGTACTGGCGGCCGCCGGCGCGCTCGGCCGGGTCGCCGCGGCCCGGCCCCGGCGGACCGCGCTCGCCGCGGTCGGCGCGACCGTCCTCGTCGTCCTCCTCGTCCAGGCGGCCCGGCCCGTCGAGGCCGGCCCGGCCGTCGTGCTCGCCCAGGGGCAGCTGCCCGTCGTCGTGCTCGCCTGGCTGATCGGGGACTCCGTCCGCCGCAGCCGCGAGGCCGCCGCGCAGGCGCACGCCGCCGCCACCGAGCAGGCGCTCACCGACGAACGGCTGCGCATAGCCCGCGAGCTGCACGACATGGTCGCCCACAGCATCGGCATCGTCGCCATCCAGGCCGGCGTCGGCAGCCGCGTCATCGACACCCGGCCCGACCAGGCCCGCGAAGCCCTCCAGGCGATCGAGGCGACCAGCCGGGAGACCCTTTCGAGCCTGCGCCGCACCCTCGTCGCGCTGCGCCGCGGCGGGCCCGCCCCGCTCGCGCCCGCGCCCGGCCTCGACGGGCTGGAGCGGCTCGCCGCCACCACCGCCGGCGACACCGGACTACGCATCGACGTGGCCGTGTCGGGGCAGCGGCGGCCCCTGCCGCAGGACGTCGAACTCGCCGCCTACCGCATCGTCCAGGAGGCGCTCACCAACACCGTCCGGCACGCCCGCGCCCGCCGCTGCCGTGTCGGAGTCGCGTACGGGGACGGGGCGCTCGCCCTCGACATCACCGACGACGGCCGCGGCAGCCCCGCCCAGGACGGCGGCAGCGGCTTCGGCATCACCGGCATGCGCGAGCGGGCCGCCCTCCTCGGCGGCAGCCTCGACGCCGGCCCGCGGCCCGCCGGCGGGTTCCGGGTCGCCGCCGTGCTCCCGCTGCCCGCCACCGCCTCCACC
>NZ_RPSE01000200.1:0-10954 GCF_003949955.1 Streptomyces sp. WAC05292 | reverse complement strand
GACGAGCCGCCGGCGCACGACGACCGGGCCGGTCCGGAACTGCCGGCCCGCGCGGCGGGGGCGGCGGCCCTGCATGCCGTCCATGCCGGAACCGGAACCGGACCCGGAGCCGGCCGTGCCGGCCACGGTGATCTGGACTCCCTGGTCCGCGAGGGCCTGCAGTTCGGTCGCGGCCCGGTCGTCGTGCGCCGGCGGCTCGTCCGTGACGAGGCGGGTCATGACGTCCGTCGGCACGGTCTGGAACATGGTGTCGGTGCCGAGCTTGGTGTGGTCCGCGAGGACCACGACCTCCGCGGCCGCCTGGACCAGCGCCCGGTCGACGCTCGCGGACAGCATGTTGGACGTGGACAGCCCGCGCTCGGCCGTCAGACCGCTGCCGGAGAGGAACGCGCGGGAGACCCGCAGGCCCTGCAGCGACTGTTCGGCTCCGCTGCCGACCAGCGCGTAGTTGGACCCGCGCAGGGTCCCGCCGGTCATGACGACCTCCACCCGGTTGGCGTGCGCCAACGCCTGGGCGACGAGCAGCGAGTTGGTGACCACGGTCAGCCCCGGCACCCGCGCGAGCCGGCGGGCGAGCTCCTGGGTGGTGGTGCCCGCGCCGACGACGACGGCCTCGCCCTCTTCGACGAGGCCGGCCGCGACGTCGGCGATGGCGGTCTTCTCCGCCGTGGCGAGGTGCGACTTCTGCGGGAACCCGGATTCGCGGGTGAACCCGCCGGGGAGGACCGCACCGCCGTGCCGGCGGTCGAGGAGTCCTTCGGCCTCCAGTGCCCGCACGTCCCGCCGTACGGTCACTTCGGAGGTCTGGACGACGCGGGCGAGCTCCCGGAGCGATACCGCTCCGTTCGCGCGCACCATTTCGAGAATCAACTGGCGACGTTCTGCAGCGAACACGAAACTGACAGTAACCCGGGCGACCGTCTGCGTTCAGCTCCTTGCGCCGGAATACCGAAGTTGTCCATAAGGCAGGGGAGTTAGTGGTATACGCGGTCGGTCGGGTGGCCCCGTGTTCCGCCGTTGCGGCCGGTACCGCCGCCAACCTCCGCTGTTTATGCGGAGGTTGGGCGGATTTGCGGCCGGTCAGCCTTCGCCGTTCGCCTTTCGGGTCTGCAGCTGGCGCGCCACTTCCGCGATCGATCCCGACAGCGAGGGGTACACCGTGAACGCGTTTGCGATCTGCTCGACGGTCAGGTTGTTGTCGACGGCGATCGAGATCGGGTGGATCAGTTCGCTGGCGCGCGGCGAGACCACGACGCCGCCGACGACGATTCCGGTGCCCGGGCGGCAGAACAGCTTCACGAAGCCGTCCCGGATGCCCTGCATCTTGGCGCGCGCGTTCCGCAGCAGCGGCAGCTTGACGACGCGGGCGTCGATGCGGCCGGCGTCGACGTCGGCCTGCGTGTAGCCGACGGTCGCGATCTCGGGGTCGGTGAAGACGTTCGAGGAGACCGTCTTGAGGTTCAGCGGGGTGACCGCGTCGCCGAGGAAGTGGTACATGGCGATGCGGCCCTGCATGGCGGCGACGGACGCGAGCGCGAACACGCCGGTGACGTCGCCGGCCGCGTACACGCCGGGGGAGGTGGTGCGGGAGACCTTGTCGGTCCAGATGTGGCCGGAGTCCTTGAGCCGGACGCCGGACTCCTCCAGGTTCATGCCCTTGGTGTTGGGGATGGCGCCGACGGCCATCAGGCAGTGCGTGCCGGTGATGACGCGCCCGTCGGAGAGGGTGACCTCGACGCGGTCGCCGACCCGCTTGGCGGACTCGGCGCGGGCCCGCCCGACGACGTTCATGCCGCGGCGGCGGAAGACGTCCTCCAGGACCGCGGCGGCGTCGGGGTCCTCGCCGGGCAGCACCCGGTCGCGGGAGGAGATCAGCGTGACGCGCGAGCCGAGGGCCTGGTAGGCGCCGGCGAACTCGGCGCCGGTGACGCCGGAGCCGACCACGATGAGCTCCTCGGGGAGCTCCTCCAGGTCGTAGACCTGCGTCCAGTTCAGGATGCGCTCGCCGTCGGGCATGGCGTCGGGGATCTCGCGCGGGGTGCCGCCGGTCGCGATCAGCACGGCGTCGGCCGTGAGGATCTGCTCGGTGCCGTCGGCGGCGGTGACGATCACGTCGCGCGTGCCGTCGATGCCCTGCGGGCCGCCGAGGCGGCCGCGGCCTCGGATGACGCGTGCGCCCGCCCGGGTGACGGAGGCGGTGATGTCGTGCGACTGGGCGAGCGCGAGCCGCTTGACGCGCCGGTTCACCTTGCCGAGGTCGACGCCGATGATGCGGGCGGACTGCTCGATCGGCGGGGTGTCGTCCGCGACGACGATGCCGAGTTCCTCGTACGAGGAGTCGAAGTTCGTCATGACCTCGGCGGTCGCGATGAGGGTCTTGGAGGGCACGCAGTCGGTGAGGACCGATGCGCCGCCGAGGCCGTCGCAGTCGACGACGGTCACCTCCGCGCCGAGCTGGGCCCCCACCAGGGCCGCCTCATACCCGCCGGGTCCGCCGCCGATGATCACGATCCGGGTCACGAAAACTCCGCCTCACGTATACCCGGCCGAGCGCCGCCCCGGCCGGGGCTTCCGGGGGGTCTCCCCGGGGGATGCATTCCGCCCTCCATTGTCCCGCACGCTTCAAGGTGCTTCTCCCCCGGTCCCCCGGCCGGCCGCGGCCCGCGACTCCGTACGGGCTATCCGCACCGGGCGGGCGCCCCGGCCCGCCCCTCCCGTACCCTCGACTCCATGTCGCTCTACGCCGCGTACGCCGGCAACCTCGACCCGCGGCTGATGACGCGCCGCGCCCCGCATTCGCCGCTGCGCGGAACGGGCTGGATCAACGACTGGCGGCTGACCTTCGGGGGCGAGCAGATGGGCTGGGAGGGCGCCCTCGCCACCATCGTCGAGGCGCCCCGCCAGCAGGTCTTCGTCGCCCTCTACGACATCGCACCCCTGGACGAGGACTCCATGGACCGGTGGGAGGGCGTCGGCCTGGACATCTACCGCCGGATGCGGATCCGCGTGCACACGCTGGACGGCGAGGAGGCCGCCTGGTGCTACGTGCTGAACGGGTACGAGGGCGGCCTGCCGTCCGCGCGGTACCTGGGCGAGATCGCGGATGCCGCGGAGTCCGCGGGCGCCCCGCACGACTACGTGATGGAACTGCGCAAGCGCCCCTGCTGAGCCCGCCCCGCGCGCCCGCCGGCACCCGGCGCGCCTCTGCCTCCCCTGCGTCTTCGCAGGTCGCGGGCGTGCGGCCGAACCGGGCGCGCCCGGCGCAGCGGGACGATTCGGCGGAAACGCCAAGGCAACGATCCGAACACCGTGAGCAGCGCCATCTACGCGCGTAGGCGATAAGCGGCTACGCTCGTCTGCGTGAACGCATCTGTTACCGACCCCCACGCCGCCGCAGACGCCGCCGCCGCGCGCCTGCGCGAGCTCACCGGCGCCGAGACCCACGACGTCGCCCTGGTCATGGGCTCCGGCTGGGCCCCCGCCGCGGAGGCGCTCGGCGCCCCCGAGTTCGAATTCCCCGTCACCGAGCTGCCCGGCTTCCCGCCCCCCGCGGTCGAGGGCCACGGCGGCAAGGTCCGCTCGTACAAGATCGGCGACAAGCGCGCGCTGCTCTTCCTGGGCCGCACGCACTACTACGAGGGCCTCGGCGTCGCCGCCGTCGCCCACGGCGTCCGCACCGCCGTCGCCGCGGGCTGCAAGACCGTCGTGCTGACCAACGGCTGCGGCGGCCTCCGCGAGGGCATGGCGCCCGGCCAGCCGGTCCTGATCAGCGACCACCTGAACCTGACGGCGACCTCGCCGATCGTCGGCGCGAACTTCGTGGACCTGACCGACCTGTACTCGCCCGCGCTGCGCGCGATGTGCAAGGAGATCGACCCGACCCTGGAGGAGGGCGTCTACGCCCAGTTCCCCGGGCCGCACTACGAGACCCCGGCCGAGATCAACATGGTCCGCGTCCTGGGCGCCGACCTCGTCGGCATGTCCACGGTCCTGGAGGCCATCGCCGCCCGCGAGGCCGGCGCCGAGGTGCTCGGCATCTCCCTGGTCACCAACCTGGCCGCGGGCCTGTCCGGCGAGCCGCTGAACCACGAAGAGGTCCTCCAGGCAGGCCGCGACTCGGCCGCCCGCATGGGCAAGCTGCTGACCCAGGTCCTCGCCCGCATCTGAGGCACCGGCACCGTACGAGAGACAAGGCGGAAGTAGTGCAGGAACAGGACGACCTGATCACCCGGGCGCGCGCCTGGCTGGCCGAGGACCCCGACCCGGAGACGGCGCAGGAGCTGGCCGGCCTCGTCGAGGCGGGCGACACCGCCGAGCTGGCGGCCCGGTTCTCCGGCACCCTCCAGTTCGGCACCGCCGGGCTGCGCGGCGAGATCGGCGCCGGCCCGATGCGGATGAACCGCTCGGTGGTCATCCGGGCCGCGGCGGGCCTCGCCGCGTACCTGAAGGCCCAGGGCCACGCCGGCGGGCTGGTCGTGATCGGCTACGACGCGCGCCACAAGTCCGCGGACTTCGCCCGCGACACCGCGGCCGTCATGACCGGTGCCGGCCTGCGCGCGGCCGTCCTGCCCCGCCCCCTGCCGACGCCCGTCCTCGCGTACGCCATACGGCACCTCGGCGCCGTCGCGGGCGTCGAGGTGACCGCGAGCCACAACCCGCCCCGGGACAACGGCTACAAGGTGTACCTCGGCGACGGCTCGCAGATCGTCTCGCCCGCGGACGCCGGGATCGCGGCCGAGATCGCCCGGGTGGAGACCCTGGCGTCCGTGCCGCGCCCGGAGTCCGGCTGGGAGGAGCTCGGCGAGGAGGTCCTCCAGGCGTACCTGGCGCGTACGGACGCGGTGCTGACGCCGGGCTCCCCGCGCGGCGTGCGCACCGTCTACACGGCCATGCACGGCGTCGGCAAGGACGTCGTCCTGGCGGCGTTCGCCCGGCACGGCTTCCCGGAGCCGGTCCTGGTCGCCGAGCAGGCAGAGCCGGACCCGGACTTCCCGACGGTGGCGTTCCCGAACCCGGAGGAGCCGGGCGCCATGGACCTGGCCTTCGCGAAGGCCGCCGAGGTCCGCCCGGACATCGTCATCGCGAACGACCCGGACGCCGACCGCTGCGCGGTGGCCGTCCCGGACGCGGCGGCGCCCGGCGGCTGGCGGATGCTGCGCGGCGACGAGGTCGGCGCGCTCCTCGCCGCCCACCTGGTCCACAAGGGCGCGCAGGGCGTCTTCGCCGAGTCGATCGTCTCCTCCAGCCTCCTCGGCCGGATCGCGGAGGCGGCCGGCGTCGGCTACGAGGAGACCCTGACGGGCTTCAAGTGGATCGCCCGCGTCGACGGCCTGCGCTACGGCTACGAGGAGGCCCTCGGCTACTGCGTGGACCCCGAGGGCGTCCGCGACAAGGACGGCATCACCGCCGCCCTGCTGGTGGCGGAGCTCGCCTCGGAGCTGAAGGAGCAGGGCCGCGCCCTGACCGACCTGCTGGACGACCTGGCCATGGCCCACGGCCTGCACCACACCGACCAGCTGTCGGTCCGCGTGGAGGACCTGTCGGTCATCGCGAACGCGATGGCGCAGCTGCGGGCGCAGCCGCCGGCGTCCCTGGCGGGCCTGCGGGTGGTCTCGGCGGAGGACCTGAACCGGGGCACGGACACGCTCCCGCCCACGGACGGCCTGCGCTACTACCTGGAGGGCGACTACAAGGCCCGGGTGATCTGCCGCCCGTCGGGCACGGAGCCCAAGCTGAAGTGCTACCTGGAGGTCGTCGTCCCGGTGGCCGAGGCCTCCGACCTGGCGGCGGCCCGCGTCCGCGGCCAGGAGGTCCTGGACGCGGTCAAAAAGGACCTCTCGGCGGCCATGGGCCTCTGAGCCGCCGCCGAGCACGCCCGTACGGGCCCCGGACCCTCGCGGTCCGGGGCCCGTCGGCGTTCCTGCGGGACTACGCCGCCACCCAGCCGGTGAGCGCGGCCCAGCTGGCCGGGGCCAGGTCCAGGACCGGGCCGCCGTCGACCTTGGAGTCCCGGACGTGCACGACGTGGGGGCAGGCGGCCACCTCGACGCACTGGCCGCCTTCGTCGCCGCTGTGACTGGAGGTGCGCCAGGGGGCGGAGACCTCGACGCAGGCGTCCCCCTCGTCACCGCTGTAGCTGGACTTCCGCCAGTCGTAGGCGACTTCGACGCACGCCCCGCCCTCGCTGCCGCTGTAGCTGGACTTGAACCACACGAGTTCGGTGCTCATGACTCTCCTAGCAGCCGGTCCAACAGCCCTTTGGACGCTGTTACGTTGAGGGCCTGGGACCGCAGCATCGCATACTTCTGCGTGAGGATGCTGACCTCGTTCGGGTCACGTACGAGGACGCTGCCGCGCTGGGTTTCCGAGTACGCGAGACGCTGAAACTGGGGCGTTTCCAGGAGGATGAACGAGCCCGATAGGCCCGCCTGAGCCGTAAGCCCGAGGGGCAGCACCTGGATCGAGATCGCCATCCGGTCAGCACAGGCCCGCAGGTGGCGTAGTTGCTCGACGTGCACTTCGTCGCCACCGAGGCGGTCCCGCAGGGCAGCCTCCCAGATCACGAAGGACAGGGTGGGCGGGACCGGCCGCTGGAGGATCTCCTGGCGCCGCATCCGGCGGGCCGTGCGCAGCTCGACCTTCTCCGCCCCGACGAACGGCACCCTGCACGACAGCACGGCTCGGGCATAGGCCTCGGTCTGGAGTAGTCCGGGGATGACCGTGGTGTTGAACCAGGACAGCGCGAGGGCCTCGCGTTCCCGCTCGAAGTACTCCTCGGCCCAGGCCGGGATCATGTCGACCTCCGGCATCCGCAGGGCAGCGACCGTGAGCACTCCGGGGAGCCCGAGTGCCCGGTCCATCCGCTCGGCGATGTCGGGCATCAGCACACGTCGCCCCTGCTCGATGGAGGCGATGGTCTCGCAGTCCATGTTGACCAGGTCGGCGAGCCCGCTTTGTGTGAGCTTCTTGGCGATCCGGCCGGTGGCAACCTGCTCACCGATCATCTTCATCGCGGTCGCATTGGGCCGTGGCGCCCTCTTCCGTGGTGGCATACGCGTGGACTGCCACCCGCGGGCGGCCCTCACACACGTACCGACCCGTACTCCTCAACGAGTACGGGTCGGCACCGGCACTTCTCGGGCGAAGGCTCGAACAAGCCTGCCAGCAGTGCGGGTTGGTCAGCCGGTCGGCGACGGTGCAGGCGACGGCACGGGGCGGACGAGCTCGCCCAGCGTCGGTACGGACTCGGGTCGGGCGCGGACGGCGTCCGTGCACTCCCAGGCGCGCGGCGGGTCGCTGTCCGGGCCGCCGAGGACGACCGGGCCCGGTCCCGCCGAGACGGTCTCGTTGCCCGCGAAGGTGCACACCACCTGGGCGAGCGCGACCGGCGGCAGGTCCTCGGGCTTGCGGCTGAGGCGTACCGTTCCGGCGGGGTCGGCCGCCCGGACCGGGGCGACCGTCAGCCCGTCGGGGACGGAAGTCGTGAAGCCCGCCTCCCGCTCGTCGTGGCCGGGCTCCCGCTCCAGGGCGGCCAGCAGCGCCTCGGCGGCCGCCAGGGCGGCCGTCCGGGCGGGCTTCTTCTCGGCCATCGGCACGATGCGCTCGACCCCGACCAGCTGCGAGCCGCACACGAGCTCCACGGTCGCCCGGAAGCCCTGCGCCCCGCCCTGCTGGGCCGGGATGTCGCAGGAGACCCGCGAGGGGGCCGGGCCGACGTCCACGGGGACGGTCGTCGCCCGGATCCCGCACCCGGCCGACAGGGACGCCAGGGCCCCCACGACGGCGGCGGCCGCGGCCGCCCTACTCCTGCGCGTCGCCACCGGCGATCACCTTCCCCACGTCCACCGGCAGGCGCAGCGTGAACAGCGCGCCGCCGCCCTCCGCGTTGGCCGCGGTGATCTCGCCGCCGTGGATGTGCGCGTTCTCCACGGCGATGGACAGGCCCAGGCCGCTGCCGTCGGACTTCGGGCGGGACGCGCTGGCCTTGTAGAAGCGGTCGAAGACGTGCGGCAGCACCTCTTCCGGGATGCCGGGGCCGTTGTCGCGGACCGCGATGACGAGCCACTCCCCCTCGACGCGTACGGAGACCCGCACCGGCGAGCCGCCGTGCTTGAGGGCGTTGCCGATGAGGTTGGCGAGGATGACGTCGAGGCGGCGCGGGTCGAGGCGGGCGACGATGCCGCGCTCGGCGTCGAGTTCGACGGCGTCGAGCCAGGCGCGGGCGTCGATGCAGGCGGTGACCTGGTCGGCGACGTCGACGTCGTCGATGACGAGGCGGGCCGTCCCGGCGTCGAAGCGGGTGACCTCCATCAGGTTCTCGACGAGGTCGTACAGCCGGCGGGTCTCGCTGACGACGAGGGTGACCGCGGGCGCGATCATCGGGTCGAGGTCGTCGACCTCCTCCTCCAGCACCTCGGCGACGGCCGTCAGCGCGGTGAGGGGGGTGCGCAGCTCGTGCGACATGTCGGCGACGAAGCGCCGGCTGGCCTCCTCGCGGGCGCTCATGTCGGCGACCTTCTTCTCCAGCGCCTCGGCCGTCTTGTTGAACGTGTGCGACAGGTCGGCGAGTTCGTCGTTGCCGGAGACGTCGAGGCGGTGGTCGAGCTCGCCCTCGCCGAGGCGGCGGGCGGCGTCGCCGAGCCGCTGGACGGGCTTGAGGACGGTGCGGGCGGCCACCTGCGCCAGCAGGGCCGAGCCGAGCAGCGCCAGCACGGTGGCGATGGCGAGGGACCAGCCGAGGGTGTTCAGGTCGTCGCGCTCCTGCGCGAGCGACTTGTACATGTAGCCGGTCGGGCCGCCGCCGACGATGCGGGTGCCGCCGACGAGGTACGGGTTGCCGTGCGGCTTCGTCCGCTGCCAGTACATGTGGTACTCGGCGTCGTGCGCGGCGGTGGCCTTCTGGCGGTCGTTCACGGCCCGCCTCAGCGACTCGGGGACGTCCTCCAGCCGGAAGGCGTCCGGGCCGGCCGCGCCGAACGCGGTGCGCCCGTCGGGCCGCTCGTCGAGCAGCAGCACGCTGTACCCCGGGGCGCTGCCGGCCATCAGGTCCGCGGTGCGCTGGAGTTCCTCCGGGGTGGGGTCGGCGGGCAGGGCCGCGGCCCGGTCCTGCATCTCCTGCCGGAAGTCGCCGAGGGCGGCCTCCTGGGTGCGGGTCAGGACGGCCTCGCGGTTGAGCCAGTACGCGATGCCCGAGGCGGACACGGCGGCGACCAGCGCGACGAGGGAGAAGACCAGGAGGAGCCGCAGCCGCAGGCTGGTCCAGCGCAGGCCCGCGAACAGAGCGTGGATCACTGCGGCGAGTCCAGGCGGTAGCCGACCCCGCGGACGGTCCGGATGAGGGTCGGGGAGGACGGCACTTCCTCGACCTTGGCGCGCAGCCGCTGGACGCAGGCGTCCACGAGGCGGGAGTCGCCGAGGTAGTCGTGCTCCCACACCAGCCGCAGCAGCTGCTGGCGGGAGAGGGCCTGGCCGGGCCGGCGGCTGAGCTCCAGCAGCAGCCGCAGCTCGGTCGGGGTGAGCTGGAGGTCCTCGCCGTTCTTCGTGACCGTCATCGCGGCCCGGTCGATGACCAGGGACCCGAAGACGGCCGAGTCGCTGGCCTCCCTCTCGCCGCGGCGCAGGACCGCCCGGATCCGGGCGTCGAGCACCCGGCCCTGGACGGGCTTGACGACATAGTCGTCGGCGCCCGACTCCAGGCCGACGACCACGTCGATGTCGTCGCTGCGCGCGGTCAGCAGGATGATCGGCAGCTGGTCGGTGCGGCGGATCCGCCGGCACACCTCGAAGCCGTCGATCCCGGGCAGCATCACGTCCAGCACGATCAGGTCCGGGCGCTGCTCGCGCAGCATCTTCAGACCGTCCTCGCCCGTCGCCGCAGTGGCCACGCGGTGGCCCTGGCGGGTCAGGGAGAGTTCGAGGGCCGTGCGGATGGCGTCGTCGTCCTCGATCAGCAACAGGAAAGGCACGGCCACATTCTGTCCCATGGGCAGTCGGGAGTTCGACCGTCGTGCGCGGAGCGCCGCCGCGGACGGTGCCGCGCGGCGCTGTGACACGCCTGTGACAGTCGGCGGACAGCCCGGTTATGTCCGGGGGGCAGGCTTCTACCAACGCACCGAGCAGGAGCCCGGTAACCGAAGCAGACCTACGACGGGGGGCGCGAGATGAACACGCTGCACAGCACCACCACCAGCGCGGTTGTCACGCGGCTGCACGATGTGAACCGCCGGGCGGGTGCCCGGTCGGGTGCGGTCGCCCGTCCCCGGCAGGCGCACACGGTGGCCATCGACGCGAACACCTACCGGGCCGCGGCTCCCGCCGCTCAGGCCGGGCCGGCGCCGCGCCTGTCCTCCGACTCGGAGGCGGAGTTCACCGCGTACGTCCGAGAGCGGCGGGCCGCGCTGTACGCGACGGCCTTCCACCTGACGGGCGACCGGCACGAGGCGGAGGACCTGCTCCAGAGCGCGCTGTTCTCGACGTACCGTGCCTGGGACCGGATCAGCGACAAGGCGGCCGTCGGGGGCTACCTGCGCCGCACCATGACGAACCTGCACATCAGCGCGTGGCGCCGGCGGAAGCTCAACGAGTACCCGACGGAGGAGCTGCCGGAGGCCGCCGCCGACACCGACGCGATGCGCGGGACCGAGCTGCGCGCCGTGCTGTGGCAGGCGCTGGCCCGGATCCCCGAGCCGCAGCGCACGATGCTGGTGCTCCGCTACTACGAGGGCCGCACCGACCCGGAGATCGCGGAGATCCTCGGCATCAGCGTCGGCACGGTGAAGTCGAGCATCTGGCGCTCCCTGCGCCGCCTGCGCGACGACGAGGTCCTGAGCTTCGGCCGCGACGAGTCCGAGTCCTTCGAGGAGCTCGTCGCGTAGCCGGGAAGACCACTGGCCGGGGGGCCCGTCCTACGGGGGTGGGACGGGCCCCCCGGCCAGTGGTCTTCCCGGCTACGCGA
>NZ_RPSE01000001.1:0-72839 GCF_003949955.1 Streptomyces sp. WAC05292 | reverse complement strand
CGTCGGGGCCGGCGTGCCCTCGTTCTCGGTGCTCACAGCGCTCTCTCCTCGTCACACACGACTTCACACTGGTGGTACGGCCCGACTGAACGTTCGACGTGCCACACAAGTTCCTGGGCCAAGCGTTCCCCATGACCCGTCAGAGCACTGTAAGCCGGACCTGTGCGTCTCCCCCATCCTTTATGCCCGGCATTTCGGGCGCATCCCCAGGGTCCGCCGCCGCCACCCGGCAGTGCCTCCGCAGCCCGTCCGCAGCACCGCGACCGCATCGCCCCGCACCGCCGGCCCCCGCGGTGGCACCATGACCCGGTGACCCACGCAACACCGCCGCCCATCCAGGTCGTCGCCCACCGGGGCGCCTCCGAAGACGCCCCCGAGCACACACTGGCCGCGTACCGGAAGGCGATCGAGGACGGCGCGGACGCCCTGGAGTGCGACGTCCGCCTGACCGCCGACGGCCACCTGGTCCTCGTCCACGACCGCCGGGTCAACCGCACCTCCAACGGCCGCGGCGCGGTCTCCGCCCTGGAGCTCGCCGATCTCGCCGCCCTCGACTTCGGCTCCTGGAAGGACCGGGAGGAGTCGCCCGACTGGGTGGCCGACCCCGAGCGGACGTCCGTCCTGACCCTGGAGCGGCTGCTGGAGCTCGTCGCCGACGCCGCCCGCCCGGTCCAGCTCGCCATCGAGACCAAGCACCCGACACGCTGGGCCGGACAGGTGGAGGAGCGCCTCCTGTTCCTCCTCAAGCGCTTCGGCCTGGACGCGCCGCCCGCGGAGGGCCCCCATTCCGTCCGCGTCATGAGCTTCTCCGCGCGCTCCCTGCACCGGGTGCGCGCAGCCGCCCCGACGGTTCCGACGGTGTACCTGATGCAGTTCGTCACCCCCCGCCTGCGCGACGGCCGCCTGCCGGCGGGCGTGCGGATCGCTGGTCCGGGCATGCGGATCGTGCGCAACAACCCGGGCTTCATCCGCAGGCTGCAGGACGCCGGGCACCCCGTCCACGTCTGGACGGTGAACGAGCCGGACGACGTTCAGCTCTGCGCTGATCTGGGTGTGGAGGCGATCATCACCAACAGGCCGCGGCAGGTTCTGTCCCAACTCGGGCGGTGACGTCCCCGTTTGCCCACCCGCCACCGGCGTCACACAGGTGACGGGGAGTGCCCCGGCGCATCCCCTCCGCAACCAATCGTCATGAATGCGTCAGAGGGCTCCCCGCCGCCGGTTTCCGGTCCGGACCGGGGGGGCATCCAGACCTTGGCGTGGGGCTAAGGAGGTTCCGGGGGTGGCGTTGGTGGTGGCACAGGAAGTGCCCACGTCGTCGTGCATGGACGTACTCCATGGTCCTGCGGGCGTGAGCGAGGCGCGGCACCGGATGCGCGAGGATCTGCGCATCAGCGGAGTTCCCGAAACCGTCGTGGACGACGCCGTGCTGATCCTCTCCGAACTGCTCGGCAACGCCTGCCGCCACGGCCGGCCGCTGGACACGGCCGGAGTAGGGGACGGCGGGGTCCGCGCCGCGTGGCGCGTCGACGGGGCCGGCAGGCTGACGGTCGAGGTGACGGACGGGGGCGGGCCGACGCGGCCGCTGCCGTCGACCCCCTCGGTCACGGCGCACGGCGGCCGGGGGCTGAACATCATCAGCGCCCTCTCGACGGACTGGGGCGTCAGGGACGGGGCGGGGGGCGAGGTCACCGTGTGGGTGATCGTCGCCTGCGGGCCGCGGCACGACGACTTCGCTACGCGCGTTGCGGCGCCGGTCCTCGACTTCTCGACCGCCTTCGACGACCTGGCTCCCTGACACGGTCCGCCGGGAGCGCACGCCGACCGCGCCCCGGGCGCATCCGCCGGGCCACGGCGGTACGAGCGGCTAGGCTCACGCCCAGACGCAACAGCCGTACCGCCGCACCCGGGAGACACCCACGATGGCCAAGAAGCGCCCCGCAGCCAAGACTGCAAAGCCGCAGCTCCAGAACGGCGAGATCCCGGTCGTGGGCGCGCGCGAGCCCTGCCCCTGCGGCTCCGGCCGCCGGTACAAGGCCTGCCACGGTGCGGCCGCCTCGCACGCCGCGACCGCCCACGTGCAGCGCCCCTTCGAGGGGCTCCCCGGCGAGTGCGACTGGGTCGCGCTGCGCGAGCTCGTCCCGGCGGCGACCGTTCCGCTGTCGCTCAAGGGCGGGCTGCCCGAGGGCGTTCCCTCCGTCACGCTGGTGACCGTGCTGCCCATGGCGTGGCCGGCGCTGCGCCGCGAGGACGGCTCCGTCCTGCTCGGCCTCCAGAACGACGCCAGCAGCGGCGACCTCTCCCGCGAGATGGCCGACACGCTGGAACGCGCGATCGCCACGGAGCCCGGCAATCCGGTCGCCGCGCGCCGGGTTCCCGCCGAGGGTCCGCGGCTCCAGGACGTCCTGGACACCGACGGCGTTTTCGAGCCGGTTGTGCACAGCGGCTTCGAATTCTGGATTCCGGATGCGGAGGGCGCCCAGAACGCCTCCCCGGAGATCGCCGCCTCCCTGGAGCGGGCCAACGCCGCCGCCATCCCGACGGTCAAGCTGGCCGGCGTCGAGGCCGCGTACTGGTGCGAGACCCCGGACAAGAACCACCTGCGCTGGGTCATGCCGCACCCCGAGGAGAAGCTGCTCGACGCCCTGGCCCGGCTGCACGCGGCGGGCACCTCCTCGCTGGGCGAGGGCACCCGGCTCGTCGGCTCCTTCCGCGCCCACGGGCTCGTGGTCCCCGTCTGGGACCTGCCCACCGGGGTGTCCGCGGAGGACGTCGAGAAGCCTGCCGCCGCATTCGCGGAGCGGCTCGCCGCGGCCCTCGCGTCAGACGCCCCGCTGACCTCGGACGAGCGCCGTGCGCGCGGCGGGCTCACCAACCGCCAGGTGACCCTCAGCTGATCGCCCCGCCGATCGGGGACGGTCCGTGCAGGGTTGGTGACCGGTGTCACAACTCCCGCTAATCGTCCGCGAATCGGTGTCTGAATATCAGAGATCGAATTTGCGAACAGGCGATCTCTTGTTACGGTTCTTGTAGCCCGGTCGCTGGTGCATCCCCCGTCGCCAGCGACCGGGCCCTTCCATTTCCGCCGCGGGTCAACGGCCCGCCGCCTCCGGTGCGTTGCTCCCGGAGCGCAGCAGCAGCTCCCCTTCATCATCCGGAACTGCAAACTCCGCAACGGCCGAGTACGCGTCCTGTGCCCCCGCCGACGCCTCGCGCGGGGTCTCGCACAGCCCCGGCTCGTCGCCCGCCCCGACCGCGCAGCGGATCTGCACCGTCCGCCCGGCGGGCCCCATCACCGTCAGCACGGCGTCCAGCGCCCGCCCGCTCGTGTTGCGGTAGTAGGTGCGCCCCCAGGTCCGCCCCTCGGCGGCGAGCACGCACGTCTGCGCCTCCAGCCCCTGCGGCGCGGTGAGTTCGGGTCCGCACGCCGATTCCGTACGGGGCTGCTCGGCCGGCCCCGGGCGGGCCGGCTCACCCGGGCGCACGGCCGCACCGGCCGGCGCGGGCGCCTTCCCTCCCCCGGCGTCGGACGCTGCGGGGGATTCCCGGGCGGTGCCGCCGGGCGGGCCGGCAATGCCGAGGGTGGAGAGCAGCCCACCGCCTTTTCCGTCGTCACGACCGGCGAAATCCGGTCCGGCGATCGCACCCGCCAAGGGGAGCGACAGGATGATCAGCACACCGGCGCCGATACCGATCAAGCGGAGATTCATTCGCCGAAGATAGCGACGCGGGAATGGGGCGCGGAGATGCCCGCGCCCAATTCACCGGGAAACTCGCCGCCCCGGCACCCGTACGAGTGACCCGGGTACCGGCGTCCGAACGGAGCGGTGCGTCAGTACGCGAGACGGCTGCCGCCGCCCGAGGCCCCCGTGCTCGCCTCGACGAGGGCGTCCACGACGGCCTCGACGTCCGGCAGCCACGGCTCGCCGGCCGCTGCGGGCTCCCGCTCCCAGCGCACCCGCCCGCCGCCGGACGCGGGGGAGGGCGGCAGCAGCAGGTAGCCGCCCTCGCCGTGGAAGCGCAGCGCGGACGGGACGTGGTCCTTGGCGTAGAGCAGTTCACCGAGCCGCTCCAGCGAGTACGGGGCCACCAGCAGCGACCACCGCGTGGGCGTGGCCGCGACCGGGCCCAGCCGCATGCCCTGACCCTCCAGCCGGGCCACGGCCCGCGCGGCCGCGGCGGCGGGCAGGCTCACCGCGCACGGCGCGCCGCCGCCGGTGGCCAGCAGGAGCGGGGCGCCGGGCCGCCGGGTCCACCACCAGGCCACCATCCGCGGGTCGGTGGTGGCGGCGAGCAGTCCGGGGTCGAAGGGGTGCGCACCCGGTACGGGGCAGTCCGGATCGGGGCACGCGCACCGGGCTGCGGCCGGGGGCACCGGCCCCGCGGAACCCTCCGGGACCGCGGAGGGCACCGGGGCCCCGGCGCAGGGCGGGCCGGCCGGGCCGACTCCCGGGAGGACGGGCCACCGCCGGGCGGTGGCGCAGGTCAGCGCCGCATCGCGGAGCGCCGTACCGGAGAGCGCCGGGTCGGGGACGGTCGGGTCGTCGCGCTGTGCCGGGGCGGGCCGGAGGGTTGTCAGGCGGTTGCGGAGCCGCTGGAAACGCCTTCCGAGGATCTCGCGCATGAGCGCTCGTTCCTTTCCGTTGAACACCGAGGGCCTGATCACACCACGTAGGCGGTGTCTCACCACACGTACACGTTTCGCGCCACTGTCCACTGGAAGCGGGTTCACACGGTTCGTGCACTTTTGTTACGGGTTCATGGAACGTCCGGCGGGGCGGGCGGAACACGGCCCCGTGCCGATGCCGAGACCGGCTGCCTCCGTTAAGGACGGCGGCCCCTGGCGGGCGGTTCCCGGCGGTTGCCGGGCTGCGCCAACTGGCCCCGGGGAACACCGACTACGTACCCGTGGCCTCTTCCACGTCTGACCAGTCGATCGCAAAAACCGTCCTGTTCCAGCTTTTTCCAGCCAAGTTCTAGCCTTGACCGGACAGTGAGTTGCAGCCTCACGGACACCAGGATTCCCACCGGGACAATGCTGGACATCGATCCTCGTGGGCGTGTAGATGTGGATTCCTTGATGGCGGCGCAGCACGATCTGGGGGTTTGCGATGCTATACGGCGTATCGCACCTGGTGGAAAGGCGGACGCCATGAGCGCCCCCCATCCGCCGAAAGTGGCCGGAATCGATCCGGCAGTCACAGCGGTCCCGCACACTACGGCGGCCTCCCCGAACCACGCCCCCGCCGCCCCGGCCGTGGCACCCGCCCCGGGCACGCTCGTCCAGGACCGGCTCGCCGGCATGGTCTCCGACCTGACCACCCTGCACGAGCTCACCGAACGCCTCGCCCGCACGGCCGGCCTGGAGTCGGCGCTCCGCGAGCTGGTACGCGCCGGAGCCGCACTCGTCGGCGCCCGCCGCGGCCTGATCGTGCTGGAGCCGTCCGACGGGCTCGGCCCCGCCACCACGGTCGGCCTCGGACTCGGACGCGCCGAGCTCGGGCACATCGAGACGGTGCCGCGCGCCGCCACCCCCTACGGCCGGATCCTCGACGGGCTCCCCGATGCCCACGGCGGCTCCGAGGTGCTCCCCGAGCCCGGCGCCGCACCCGGAACCGGCGGCGACGGCGCCCCGGGCGACCCCCGGCAGCGCGAGGTCGCGGCCCGGCTCGGCTACGCCGCCAGCTACGCACTGCCGCTGACCGCCGAGGCGACCGGGCGGCTCGGCGCGGTCGTCTGGTTCTACGACGAGCAGGCCGAGCCGAGCGACCGCCGGCGCGACCTCGTCGGCCTCTACGTCCGCCACGCCGCCGAGCACCTCGCCCGCGTGCTCGACGCGGAGCGCTCGCGCACCAGCTTCGCCACCGTCGCCGAGGAACTGCTGCCCAGCCGGCTGCCCCGGGTCCCCGGGGTGGAGCTCGCCGCCCTCCACCGCACCTCGCCGCGCGGCGGGGGCGACTGGTACGACGCGCTGCCGCTGCCCGAGGGGGCGCTCGGGCTGGCGGTCGGATCCGTGACCGGCTCCGGGCCCAGCGCCGTCGCCGCGATGGGCAGGCTGCGCGCCTCGCTGCGCGCGTACGCCGTGATGGAGGGGGAGGACCCCGTCGCGGTCCTCTCCGACCTCGAACTGCTGCTGCGGCTGACCGAGCCCGCCCGCTGCGCGACCGCCCTCTTCGCCTACTGCGAGCCCGCCCGGCGCAAGATCGTGCTGGCGGGGGCGGGGCACGCCCCGCCGCTGGTCGCAGGCGAGCGCCGCACGGAGTTCGTCGAGACCTCGCTGTCCGCGCCGCTGGGGATGCTCTCCTGCTGGGAGGCGCCCAGCGTGGAGTTCGAGCTCGCGCCAGGAGAAACGGTGCTGCTGTACACCGACGGGCTCCTGCGGCGCACCGGCGACCCGATGGACCGGGCGTACGCGCGGCTGCACGCCGCGACCGCCGGAGCGCCCCGGGCGGTCCGGCGGGACCCGGGCGCGCTGTGCGAGCACGTCCTGCGCACGGTTCTGCCCGCGGGCGACCCCGCGGTGGGCGCGGCGGGCACCGAGGAGGACATCGTCCTGCTCGGCGCCCGCTTTGACTGATTTGTCACAGTCGTCTCGGCGTCTTCCCCTCGCACATACGATGGAAGCGGCCCCAACCCGGTCCTGTCGTAGCTGAGGAGAAGACGTGGCTGACGAGCTCACCCCGGAGACCCCGGAAGAAGAGCAGCCCAAGCAGACGCACAAGCAGCGCAAGAACGGGCTGTACCCGGGAGTCAGCGACGAACTCGCCGAGAGCATGCGCACCGGCTGGGCGGACACCGAGCTGCACGGCCTCGAACCGATCGCCCAGGCCGCCCACACCGCCGCCCGCCGCGCCGCGCTGTCCGAGCGCTTCCCCGGCGACCGCATCGTCGTGCCCGCCGGCCGGCTGAAGACCCGCTCGAACGACACCGAGTACCCCTTCCGCGCCTCGACCGAGTACGCGTACCTCACCGGCGACCAGACCGAGAACGGCGTCCTGGTTCTGGAGCCCTCCGGCGACACCGGCCACACCGCCACCGTCTACCTGCTGCCCCGCTCCAACCGGGAGAACGGCGAGTTCTGGCTGTCGGGCCAGGGCGAGCTCTGGGTAGGCCGCCGACACTCCCTCGCCGAGGCCGAGCAGCTCCTCGGCATCCCCGCCAAGGACGTCCGCGAACTTCCCGAGGCCCTCGCCGAGGCCACCGGTCCGGTGCGCGTCGTCCGCGGCCACGACGCCGTCGTCGAGAAGGCCCTGACCGACAAGGTCACGGCCGAGCGCGACGAGGAGCTGCGCGTCTACCTCTCCGAGACCCGCGCGGTGAAGGACGACTTCGAGATCGGCGAGCTCCAGAAGGCCGTCGACTCCACCGTCCGCGGCTTCGAGGACGTCGTGAAGGTCCTCGACAAGGCGGAGGCCACCTCCGAGCGCTACATCGAGGGCACCTTCTTCCTGCGTGCCCGCGTCGAGGGCAACGACGTCGGCTACGGCTCCATCTGCGCCGCCGGCCCGCACGCCTGCACCCTGCACTGGGTCCGCAACGACGGCCCGGTCCGCTCCGGCGACCTGCTCCTGCTCGACGCCGGCGTGGAGACCCACTCCCTCTACACGGCCGACGTCACGCGCACCCTGCCGATCAGCGGCGCGTACAGCGACATCCAGCGCAAGGTCTACGACGCCGTGTACGAGGCCCAGGAGGCCGGCATCGCGGCCGTCCGCCCGGGCGCGAAGTTCCGCGACTTCCACGACGCGGCGCAGCACGTCCTCGCCGAGAAGCTCGTCGAGTGGGGCCTGCTGGAGGGCCCGGTCGAGCGCGTCCTGGAGCTGGGCCTCCAGCGCCGCTGGACCCTGCACGGCACCGGCCACATGCTCGGCATGGACGTCCACGACTGCGCCGCGGCCCGCACCGAGGCCTACGTCGACGGGACGCTGGAGCCGGGCATGTGCCTGACCGTCGAGCCGGGCCTGTACTTCCAGGCCGACGACCTGACCGTGCCGGAGGAGTACCGCGGCATCGGCGTCCGCATCGAGGACGACATCCTCGTCACCGAGGACGGCAACCGGAACCTGTCGGCCGGGCTGCCGCGCGCCTCCGCCGAGGTCGAGGCCTGGATGGCGGCCCTCAAGGGCTGACCGCGGCCGGCCCGGCAGGAGGCTGCCGGGCCGCTGCACCGCACTCCGCCGAGGGGCGGGGCTCCGCAGGGAGCCCCGCCCCTCGGCGCGTCACGACACCTGGAGCAGGGCCGCGCCGTCGCGCCACTTGAGGATCTTGTCGAAGCTGACCACCGCGCCGCGGCCCGGCCGGTTGCGGAACCGGACGTGGTCGGCGAGCTCCTCGATCAGCCACAGTCCGCGGCCGCTCTCGCCGGCGCCGCCCTCCCCGGCGGCGCCTCGGCCGGCCTCGCGCGTGGTGTCCGCGCCTGCGCCGACGGGGTCGGACGCAGCCGCCCGCGCCCGCCGGGTCAGCGCCGCAGGGCCCGGCTCAGGGAAGCCCGGACCCGAGTCGGTCACCTCGATGCGGCAGCAGTCGCCGTCCAGGTAGGCGGTGACCCGGTAGTCGCCGCACGGTTCCGCGGCCGGGGCCGGGCCCCCGTGCTCCACCGCGTTCGCGCAGGCCTCGCTGAGCGCCACCGACAGCTCGTAGGAGATGTCCGGGTCCACCCCCGCGGTCTCCATCGTCCTCAGCAGCAAACGCCGGGCGAGTGGCACGCTCGCGGCTTCGCGCCTCAACTGGAGAGACCACCAGATGCTCATACCGTTACCTATTGCCTCCCCCGCCGGGCCGTAAGCCACCGGCGCCCCGCGCAGCCCTCATTCGGCCGATGCGGCACGCCCGAACCGGCGTGTATGCGGTGGAAAGGGCCGCCCCCGGGGGTGGACACGCCCGGTGAAGCCGCCGCACAACGGGCACGGACGACCTTCCGGACCTGCCGTACGGCAGTACGGAGGGCAGTGCGATGATGGCCCGGCCATGACTGTCCCGCAGACGACGCCCGCCGGAGCCGGCCTCCGGCTGATCCGGGCCGCGGTCTTCACCGCGGTCTGCGTCGTGCTGTCCGCGGTCGGGCACGCCCTCGCGTCCTGCGCGGCGGTCCCCTGGTGGGCCCTCGCGGTCGCGTTCGCGGGAGTCTTCGCGGTCGCCGCGCCGCTCGCCGGGCGGCGTCGCTCGCTGCCGGGCATCGCCGCCGCACTCGCCGGCGGACAGCTCGGGCTGCACGCCGTCTTCGGCCTCGCCCAGCACGGAGCCGCCGCGCAGGCGGCCGGCGCCGACACCGACGCCGCGCTCGCCGAACTCGCCGCACAGCTGGTCTGCGGCGGCAACACGGTCCCGCTCGGCCCCGAGGACGCCCGCCGGATCCTGGAGGCGGCCGGCCTCGACCCGGCCGCGCTCGCGGCGCAGGCCTCGGCGCACGCGGGCCACACCGGCCTGGCGGAGTCCGCCGCGGCCCCGGCCGCCGGCCTGCTCAGCCCCGGTATGACCGTCGCGCACCTGCTCGCCGCGCTCGCCGCCGGCTGGCTCCTCGGGCGCGGTGACGCCGCCCTCTTCCGGCTCGTCGAGCTGTCCCTCGTCTCCGCCGCGGCCGGCCCGGTGCGGGCGCTGTGCACCGCGCTCGCGTTCGTACGGGCGCTCGGCGCCGGGCTCTCGGCCGCGCCTTCCGCCGGCCCGCGGGTCCTGCGGACCGCCGCCGAGCCGGCCGCGCACACCGGCCGGGAGGCGCTGCACCACACGGTGGTCAGGCGCGGGCCGCCGGCGGCCTACGCCCTCGCAGCCTGACGCGGCACCCTCCCCGGCCCGGAGCACCCGAGCACCGGAGGCAGCGGTGCCGCGGTACGCCGCGCGCCCGCGCGCGGAGCCACCGTCATCCCGCCTCCTGGAGTCCTCACATGAAGAGCTCACGCGTCTCCGCCGCCGCAGCCCTCGCCGCCGGCGCCGTCCTCGCCCTGTCCGGGCCCGCCTTCGCCCACGTCAGCGTGCAGCCCGGCGACGCCCCCAAGGGCGGCTTCGCCACCCTCGACTTCAAGGTGCCGAACGAGCGCGACAACGCCTCCACCACGCAGGTCGAGGTCAACTTCCCCACCGACCAGCCCCTGTCCTCCGTCATGCCGCAGGACGTGCCCGGGTGGACCGTCACGGTCGAGAAGAGCAAGCTCGCCAAGCCGCTGACGGTGCACGGCAAGCAGATCGACGAGGCCGTCACGAAGGTGACATGGAGCGGCGGCAGGATCGAGCCGGGGAAGTTCCAGCAGTTCCCGGTATCCGTCGGCAAGCTGCCGGACAACGCCGACCGGATGGTCTTCAAGGCGATCCAGACGTACGACAACAACGAGGTCGTCCGCTGGATCGAGGAGCCCAAGGAGGGCGCTCCCGAGCCGCAGACCCCTGCGCCGGTCCTCAAGCTGACCGCCGCCAAGGCCGCCGACGCGCACCACGACGACGCCAAGAAGCCCGCCGAATCCGGCCACGCCTCCGAGGAGGGCCACACCGAGGCGGCCGCCGGAAAGGGCTCGGACACCACCGCGCGCGTCCTCGGCGTCACCGGCATCGTGATCGGCGTCGCCGGCGTCGCCTTCGGCGTGACGGGCCGCCGCCGCACCTCCTGATCCGCCGGGCCGCGCCGGCCCGCCCGGATCATCCGCAGCATCCGTGCGGCCGGACCCCGTCCGGCCGCTCGTCACCAACCCGCCCCCATTTCCAGGGAACCTCCATGCGCACCACACGTGTGACGGCCGCCGCCCTCGCGGCGGCGGCCGCGCTCACACTCTCCGCCTGCGGCGGCGAGCCGACCGCCCGGACCGACGCGGTCACCCAGATCTCCGGCCAGGCCAAGACGGGGACCGCGACGGTCCTCGACCGGCCCTTCGACAAGCCGGAACTCGTCCTGACGGACACCACCGGCAAGCCGTGGAACCTGCGCGAGCAGACCAAGGGCAAGCCGACGCTGATCTACTTCGGCTACACCAACTGCCCCGACGTGTGCCCGCTGACGATGAGCAACATCGCCGTCGCCCGGAAGGCGCTGCCCCAGGCCGACCAGGAGAACCTGCGGGTCGTCTTCGTCACCACCGACCCCGAACGGGACACCCCCGAATCGCTCGGCGCGTGGCTCAAGGCCCAGGACCCGTCCTTCGTCGGACTCACCGGGGACTTCGCCACCATCCAGGCCGCGGCGCGCACCCTCGGTATCGGTATCGACCCCGCCAAGAAGGATGCCGGCGGGAGCGTCGTCTCCATGCACGGCGCCCAGGTCATCGCCTTCTCCCCCAAGACGGACGAGGGCTACCTCCTCTACGGGGAGAACACGACCGTCGACACCTACACCGCAGACCTGCCGAAGATCGCCAAGGGAGAGAACCCGTGACCGCCCGCACCACCCGCACCTTCGCCGCCGCCCTCTCCCTGGCGGCCGCGCTGGCCATATCCGGCTGCTCCTCGGACTCCGGCTCCCCGTCCGGATCCGGGGCCGACGCGGGCGCCGGCGCGCCGGCCGCGGAGAAGCCGAAGGTGTCGGTCAGCGGCGCCTTCATGCCCGAGCCGGTCAACGACAAGATGGCCGGCGGCTTCATGGTCATCAAGAACGACTCGAAGACCGCGGACAAGCTCGTCTCCGCCACCAGCCCGCTCTCGGACGACCTCCAGATCCACGAGACCAAGGACCAGAAGATGCAGCAGGTCCCGTCCATGGAGGTCCCCGCGAACGGCGAGCTCAGGTTGGAGCGCGGCGCCAACCACATCATGTTCATGGGCCTCAAGCAGAAGCCGAAGGTCGGCGACAAGATCACCGTCGAGCTGCGCTTCGAGAAGGCCGACCCGGTCAAGGTCGAGCTGGACGTGAAGGAACGGACGTACCAGGCCCAGCACTCCACCGCCCACTGACGGACCCGAGGGACCGACACGCCATGACGGCCACCGCCCCCGCCCCGCCCCCGGCCCGCGTCCGCGCCGCGGCAGTCCTGCCGCGGCTCGCGCTGGTCCTCGCAGCACTGCTGGCACTCCTGTTCGCCGCGGCCGGCCCGGCCTCGGCGCACGCCGCACTCACCGCGAGCGACCCCGGGGAGGGCGCGGTGGTCGCCACGGCGCCCGCCCAGGTCACCCTCTCCTTCTCGGAGAAGGTCGCCCTGGGCGAGGACTCGATCCGTGTCCTGGACCCCCGGGGCAAGCGGGTGGACACCGGGGAGATCCGCGACATGTGCAGCGGGTCGACCATCCGGTACGGCACCGCGCTCCACTCGGGGCTGCCCGACGGCACATACACCGTGGCCTGGCAGGCCGTGTCCGCCGACAGCCATCCCATCGCGGGGGCGTTCACGTTCTCCATCGGCGCCCCCTCGGAGACCACGGTGGCGCTGCCCGAGCGGCAGGCGGGCGGGGGGCCCGTCGGCGCCGCCTACGGCCTCGCCCGGTACACCGCCTACGCCGGCTTCACCGTCCTCGTCGGCGCCTGCGCCTTCATCCTGGCGTGCTGGCGGCGGGGCGCCGCCGTGCGCCCGATGCAGAAGCTCGTCCTGCGCGCGTGGGTCGTGCTCACCGCCGCCACGCTGGCGATGCTGGTGCTGCGCCACCCGTACACCGGGTCGGGGAACTTCGCCGACGTCTTCGACCTCGCAGGGCTCAAGGCCGTCCTGGCGACCAAAACCGGCGCCGCGCTCGTCTCGCGGCTGCTCCTCCTGGGCGCCGCCGCGCTCTTCATCGCCGTCCTGTTCGGCGCATTCGCCCGCAGGCATGCCACCGCCCCGGAGGGCGGGGCGGCGGCCGCGAAGACGGCCGCCGACGAGCAGGACGGGAAGGAGGACAGCAGGGACGCCGCCGACCTGTTCTTCGGCCTCGCCGTCGCGGGCAGCGTCTTCGCCGCCGGCATCGCCGCGACCTGGGCGCTTTCGGAGCACGCCTCCACCGGCCTGCAGAGCGGCATCGCGATGCCGGTCGACGTACTGCACCTGCTGGCCGCGGCTGCCTGGCTCGGCGGGCTCACCGCGCTGCTCGTCGCGCTGTACACCGTGCCGGAGGTCGAGCGGGAGGCCGTGCGCCGGTTCTCCCGTATCGCGTTCGCGGGGGTCGTCGTGCTGGTCGCGACCGGGGCCTACCAGTCGTGGCGCCAGCTGGGCAGCTGGCAGGCCCTGACCGGCACCTCCTACGGGCGGCTGCTGATCATCAAGGGCGCCCTGGCGGCTGTCCTCGTCGGTGTCGCGTACCTCTCCCGGCGCTGGACCGCGCGGCTGGGGGAGGCCCCGGCTGTGGACGCTGCGGCGGACGTGCCGGCAACGGCCGCGGTGCCGGGGGCCGTGGCTGCGGTGCCGGGGGCCGTTTCACGTGAAACATCCACCGAGACGGGTGTTTCACGTGAAACATCCACCGCGGCGGCGGACGTGCCCGGTGATCCGGAGCGGGCCGCGCAGCTCGCCCGGCAGCGGGCAGCACGTGAGAACGCGCTTCGGCGGCAGGCCCGGGACGCCGACCCGGCACGGGCGGGCCTGCGCCGATCCGTGCTGGCCGAAGCGGCAGTGGCGGTCGCGGTCCTCGCCGTGACCACCGTGCTGACGAGCACCGAGCCGGGCCGGGTCGTGGCCCAGGAGGCGGGCCGCAACGGCGCCTCCGCGCCCGCCGTGCCCAACCGGGCGGTGAAGATCACTCTGCCGTTCGACACGGGCGGCGTGAACGGCAAGGGCTCCGTCCGCCTGGAGCTGGACCCGGGCCGGACCGGCTCCAACACCCTCCACGTGTGGGCCGAGTCCCCGGACGGCGCCCCGCTCGACCTCCCCGAGGTCAAGGTGGCCTTCACCCTCCCGGCCAAAGAGGTCGGCCCGCTCCCGGCCTCCCCCGACCGGGCGGGACCAGGGCATTGGAGCGCTCCGGGCGTCCAGCTGCCGCTGGCCGGGGAGTGGCGCATCGACGTGACCGTCCGGACCTCCGAGATCGACCAGACGACCGTGCAGAAGACAGTGAAGATCGGCTGAACAGCGTGACCGAGAGCAACACCGACATCGAGATCTCCCGCCGCCGGCTGCTCGGCACCGTCGGCGCGGCGGGCGCCACCGGGCTCGCGCTGGGGGCGACGGGCGGCGCGCTGGTGCAGTCCGCCATCGCCGCCACCCCGTCCGGCGGTGCCGGCAGCCTCTCCGCCGTGGGCGCCACCCGGGTGGCCTTCCACGGCGAGCGCCAGGCGGGCATCACCACGCCCCTGCAGGCCAAGGGCCACGTACTGGCCTTCGACCTGGCTCCCGGGGCCGGGCGCAAGGAGGCGGCCGCACTGATGCGCCGCTGGTCCGACACTGCCCGCCGGCTGATGGCCGGCGAGACCGCGGCGACGGCCGACACCGGCATCGCCCTGGACGCCGGGCCGTGCTCGCTGACCGTGACCTTCGGTTTCGGGCACTCCTTCTTCGAGCGCACCGGGCTCACCGCCCGCCGGCCAGCGGCCCTCGATCCGCTGCCGGACTTCTCCTCCGACCGGCTGGACCCGCAGCGCAGCAACGGCGACCTGTGGGTGCAGATCGGCGCCGACGACGGCCTCGTGGCCTTCCACGCCCTACGCGCGATCCAGAAGGACGCCGGGGACGCGGCCAGGGTGCGCTGGCAGATGGACGGCTTCAACCGGTCGCCCGGCGCGACCGCCTCGCCGATGACCTCCCGCAACCTGATGGGCCAGGTCGACGGCACCAACAATCCGAAGCCCTCGGAAGCGGACTTCGAGAAGCGGATCTTCGTGCCCGCCGCGGGGCCGGGGCCGGCGGAGCACGCGTGGATGGGCGGGGGCTCGTACGCGGTCGTCCGCCGCATCCGGATGCTGCTCGACGAGTGGGACAAGCAGTCCCTCGCCCAGCAGGAGCAGGTCATCGGCCGGAACAAGGCCACCGGCGCCCCTCTGACGGGCGGTTCTGAGGCGACCGCCCTGGACCTCGACAAGATCGGTCCCGACGGCAAGGCGGTCATCCCGGCCAACGCGCACGCCCGCATCTCCGCCCCCGCGCAGAACGGCGGGGCGGCGATGCTGCGCAGGCCGTTCTCCTTCCACGACGGCACGGCCGAGGACGGGGGGCCCGACGCCGGGCTCCTCTTCATCTGCTGGCAGGCGGACCCGCTGCGCGGCTTCGTACCGGTGCAGCGCAAGCTCGACCGCGGGGACGCCCTGTCGGCGTTCATCCGGCACGAGTCGAGTGGGCTGTACGCGGTGCCGCCCGGCCCGCGCGACGGCGAGTACGTCGGCCAGCGACTGCTCGAAGGGTGATCGTGCCCGAAGGGTGAACGGCGCCCCGCGGGGCGGGTGCCCGGCATTAGGCTGACCGCATGTCGGCCACCCGCTTCACGTATCTCGGTCCTGAGGGCACCTTCACCGAGGCCGCCCTCCGCACGCTGCCGGAAGCCGCGACCCGGGAGCTGGTCCCGATGGTCTCCGTGGCGTCCGCCCTGGACGCCGTGCGCAGCGGGGAGGCGGCAGCCGCCCTCGTGCCGATCGAGAACTCGGTGGAGGGCGGGGTGACCGCCACGCTGGACGAGCTGGCTTCCGGCGAGCCGTTGATGATCTACCGCGAGGTGCTGCTGCCCATCGCGTTCGCCCTGCTGGTACGGCCGGGTACGGCCCTGTCGGACGTCAAGACCGTGACCGGGCACCCGGTCGCGCAGCCGCAGGTGCGCAACTGGCTGCGGGCGAACCTGCCGGACGCCGTGTGGGAGTCGGCCGCGTCGAACGCGGACGGGGCACGGCTGGTGCAGGAGGGCCGCTTCGACGCGGCGTTCGCGGGCGAGTTCGCCGCCGCCACGTACGGGCTGGTGCCGCTCGTCACCGAGATCCACGACGCGGAGAACGCCGAGACCCGGTTCGTTCTCGTGGGCCGGCCGGCGCGGCCCGCCGCGCCGACGGGCGCCGACAAGACGTCGGTGGTGCTGTGGCTGGGGGACGACCACCCCGGTGCGCTGCTGGAGCTCCTCCAGGAGTTCGCGGTGCGCGGGGTGAACCTGATGCTGATCCAGTCGCGGCCGACGGGTGAGGGCATCGGGAACTACTGCTTCGCCGTCGACGCCGAGGGCCACATCTCCGACCGCAGGGTGAGCGAGGCGCTGATGGGTCTGAAGCGGACCTGTCCGCAGGTCCGCTTCCTGGGCTCGTACCCGAGGGCGGGCGTCACCCGCAGTGACGTCCGGGCGCCGCGGCCGGGGACCTCGGACGGCGACTTCACGGCAGCGTCGGACTGGCTGACACGGTGCCTCGACGGTCGCGCGTAGTCCGCGTCCACTGTCCACAGAGTTATCCACAGGTCAGGGTGCGGACCTGTGGACTAGTCGACACTTCCGGCACCCCGGGTCGACTTGTCGGCCTTCGCGGACAGGGTTTCGTGCAGGAGAGCGGGGGATGAACTGCGTCATCCGCGTATCACGAACCAACTCTTTGGGGCGAGCCATTCCCACCCGAATGAGTGTGTGAGGGCGGTTTGAACCGTGATTCCCCGGGAGGGGGCAGTGGGAGGGATTGATCTAATTCCGTGTCCACAGATACGGCGCACACCCTGTGGACAACCCTGTGGGCTGCGGCTTCCCTGTGGACAATCGGTCCCTGTCCGCCTCCCCGGCAGTGTCCGGATGCTGGGATTATCCCGCATTCCCGGAAAGGGCAGGCTTTATGGGGCGCGGAGTGCCCGACGACTTCCGGCCACCGGTACAGAGTTTTCCATTCGTTGCAATTAGGACATAGCGACACGCAGCGTGATATCGGTGTGAGCCCGGGAAGCTCTGGCCGGTAGCCTGGTGGGGTGATTGACCTCCGGCTGCTCCGTGAAGACCCCGACCGTGTCCGCGCCTCGCAGCGCGCCCGTGGAGAAGACGTCGAACTCGTCGACGCCGTGCTCTCCGCCGACGAGCGCCGCAGGTCGTCCGGCATGCGCTTCGACGAACTGCGCAACGAGCAGAAGTCGCTCGGCAAGCTCATCCCGAAGGCCTCCCCGGAGGAGCGGGCGGAGCTGCTGAAGCGCGCGGAGCAGCTCAAGGCCGACGTCAAGGCCGCGGAGGCCGAGCAGAACGAGGCCGACGAGACCGCCCGCGCCCTGCTGCTCAAGCTCGGCAACGTCGTCCACCCGGACGTGCCCGTCGGCGGCGAGGACGACTTCAACGTCCTGGAGACACACGGCACCATCCGCGACTTCGCCGCCGAGGGCTTCGAGCCCAGGGACCACCTGGAGCTCGGCGAGCTGCTCGGCGCCATCGACGTCGAACGCGGCGCCAAGGTGTCCGGCTCGCGCTTCTACTACCTGACCGGCGTGGGAGCCCTCCTGGAGCTGGCCCTCGTCAACGCGGCCATCGCGCAGGCCACCGAGGCCGGCTTCATCCCGATGCTGACCCCCGCCCTGGTGCGTCCGCGCGCCATGGAGGGCACCGGCTTCCTCGGCCAGGCCGCGGAGAACGTGTACCACCTGGAGAAGGACGACTACTACCTGGTCGGCACCTCCGAGGTGCCCCTCGCCGCGTACCACATGGACGAGATCGTGGAGGCGGAGAAGCTGCCGCTGCGATACGCCGGCTTCTCCCCGTGCTTCCGCCGCGAGGCCGGCACGTACGGCAAGGACACCCGCGGCATCTTCCGCGTCCACCAGTTCGACAAGGTCGAGATGTTCTCGTACGTCGCCCCGGAGGAGGCCGAGGCCGAGCACGCGCGGCTCCTCGCCTGGGAGAAGCAGTGGCTGACCAGCCTGGAGCTGCCCTTCCAGGTCATCGACGTCGCCACCGGCGACCTCGGCGCTTCCGCCTCCCGCAAGTTCGACTGCGAGGCCTGGATCCCCACCCAGGGCAAGTACCGCGAGCTGACCTCCGCCTCCAACTGCGACGGCTTCCAGGCCCGCCGGCTGTCCATCCGCGTCCGCGACGGCAAGAAGACCCAGCCGCTCGCCACCCTGAACGGCACGCTGTGCGCCGTGCCGCGCACCATCGTCGCCCTCCTGGAGAACCACCAGCAGGCCGACGGCTCGGTGCGCGTCCCCGCGGTGCTCCGCCCCTACCTGGGCGGCCGCGAGGTCCTGGAGCCGATCGCCAAGTGAGCCCGGCCCCGTTCCCTTACCAGCTCGTCGCGACCGACCTCGACGGCACGCTGCTGCGTGGCGACGGAACCGTCTCGGAACGCACCCGGGAAGCCCTCGCCGCGGCCACCGCGGCGGGGGCCGTCCACATCGTCGTCACGGGCCGCGGCGTGGCCTGGACCCGCCACATCCTCGACGACCTCGGCTACCGGGGCATCGCCGTGTGCGGGCAGGGGGCCCAGGTCTACGACGCCGGCGCGCACCGGCTGCTGACGTCGGTGACGCTGGACCGGCAGCTGGCCGGCCTGGCCCTGGCAAAGCTGGAGGCCGAGGTGGGCCCGCTGGCGCTCGCCGCGAGCCGCGACGGGGTGGACGGCGACGTCCTGTTCGGGCCCGGCTACCGGGTCCAGGAGGGCCTGCCGGCCCTGTACCTGGAGGACACGGCGGCCGTGTGGTCGGCGCCGCTGAACAAGCTGTACATCCAGCACCCCGAACTCGGCGATGACGCCCTGGTCGACGCGGCCCGCCGGACGGTGGGTTCGCTCGTGGACGTCGTGATGGCCGGGCCGGGGATAGTGGAGATACTGCCGCTCGGGCTGACGAAGGCGACCGGCCTCTCACTGGCCGCGCGCCGGCTGGGGGTCAAGGCCGCCGGCACCATCGCCTTCGGCGACATGCCGAACGACGTCCCCATGTTCGGCTGGGCGGCACACGGCGTGGCCATGGCCAACGCCCACCCGGAGCTGAAGGCGGTGGCCGACGAGGTGACGGCCTCCCACGAGGAGGACGGCATCGCGGTGGTGCTTGAGCGCCTGCTCGGCACCGCGTAGGACCTTTTCCCGCCGCCGGGCCCCGGGCCCGGCGCACGGAGGCCCGGACATGGAGGCGGTCCGGGGCGGCCCGCACCTGACGGTGCGCTCGAAGTGGCCGCCCCGGACCTTTTGTTGCTCCCCGCACGGCTCACTCTGCCCGGGGCCGGTGTCCCGTACCAGTGATTTTCCGCCGCCTCGGCCAGACCCGGTCCCCGCCGCCTCCGCATCGTGTTTCACGTGAAACATGCGGTGCCCGCGGGGCCCGTACGCCGGTTGCTACTCCTCGCCGGCCAGGGTGAGCCGGCGCAGCTTCTGCCCCGCGTAGACGGTGGCGCCGACCGTGACGGCCACGAGGAGCGCGACCGCGGTGGGCAGGCCGACGGTCGCGTCGACGTAGCCCTCTCCGGCCACCTTCTCGGCCAGGGCCAGCGCCCACTGCTGGACGCTGAGGGTCTTGGCGCCCGAGACCAGGCTGCCGAACAGCGACTCCCAGATCAGGGCGTACACGAGGCCGAAGACGACCGCGTGCCGGCTGACCGTGCCCAGCAGCAGGAACAGCGCGCTGTAGGCGACGGAGGCGACCAGCGCGGCGATCGTGTAGGCGACCGCGATCTGCTGGCCGTTGTTGTTGAGGATGAAGCCGGCGATCAGCGTGGGGATGGCCGAGAAGGCCATCGTGACGGCGATCGCGACGATCAGCTTGGTCATGATGATCGTCGGCCGCTTCACGGGCTTCGAGAGCAGGTAGACGATCGAGCCGTCGTCGATCTCCGGTCCGATCGCGCCGGTGCCGGCGATCACGCCGATCAGGGGGACCATGGTGGCCAGGGCGAAGCCCCCCAGCAGGTCCGCCGCGATCTTGTCGTCGAGCCCGGTGAAGGCGCGGACGGCGCCGGCGATGACGATGAGCATGGCCGGGAGCGCGAAGAGGATCAACGCGCGGCGGCGGCCGAGGAGGGCCCGGTAGGTGAGCCGGGCCACGGTGGGGTTGTACATGGATGCCAGCTCCTTCAGGCCGCGACGAGGTAGGAGAAGACCGACTCGAGGGACTCGTCGGAGGGCGAGACCGTCAGGAGGCGGATGCCGTGGGCGCGGGCGACCTGCGGCAGGAGCTCGGTGAAGCGGCCGAAGTCGGAGGCCTGGATGCGCAGGGCCCCTTCCTGGACGTCCACCTCGATCCCCGAGGTGGAGGGATCCCCGATCAGGGCGGCGGCGAGGGCCCGGTCGTCGGAGGAGCGGACCAGGTAGCGGTGGGGGCGGTCCGTCATCAGGCGCCGGATCTTGCGGAAGTCGCCAGAGGCGGCGTGGCGTCCGGCGACGACCACCTCGATGTGGGAGGCGAGCTGCTCGACCTCCTCCAGGATGTGGGAGGAGAACAGGACGGTCCGGCCGTCGTCGCCCATGCGCCGCAGCAGGTCCATCAGCTGCATGCGCTGACGGGGGTCCATGCCGTTGAACGGCTCGTCGAGCAGCAGCACGGACGGCTCGTGGACGAGCGCCGAGGCCATCTTCACGCGCTGGCGCATGCCCTTGGAGTAGGTCGCGATCTTGCGGTCCTGGGCGTACTCCATTTCGACGGTGGCCAGCGCCCGCCGGGCAGCGGCGTCGTCGAGGCCGTGCAGCTCTGCGTTGGCGACGACGAACTCCCGGCCGGTGAGGAAGTCGTACATGGCCTCGCGCTCGGGCACGACGCCGATCTGCCGGTACACCTGCTCGTTGCCCCAGATCGGGGTGCCGTCGAGGGTGACGGCACCCGTGGAGGGGGCGAGGAAACCGCCCATCATGTTGATGAGGGTCGACTTGCCGGCGCCGTTCGGGCCGAGCAGGCCGGTGACGCCTGGGCCGATGCGCATCGTCACGTCGTTGACGGCGACGACGTTCCCGAACCAGCGGGAGGTGTGGTCGATGTCGATGGTGGTCACAGCCCGGCCTTCCGGTAGCGGGCCATCAGGGCGGCGTACGAGCCGGCGATGAGGGCCAGGATGACGAGCAGGTAGACGAAGCCGGCGCCCGTGGAGGGGCCCTCGCCGCTCGGGAAGGCGGAGGTCGCCCCGAGGAAGGCGGTCTGCATGCCGTCGATCAGGGTGATCGGGGAGAAGAGGCCCATCCACTCGATCGGGCCGGTGCTGCCCGCGCTGTAGGCGACGCCCTGGACCGCGGTCACCGCGCCGTACGGGATCAGCAGCATGGCGATGATGGCCGCGACGCCGAAGCCGCGGCGCGGTGTGAGTGCGGCCATGACCAGGCCGAGGCCGGCGAAGAGCACCGAGAGCAACAGCACGGAGACCAGTCCCTGGGCGAACCCCTTGGTCTGGTCCGCGAAGTCGAATTTGGCCAGCAGCGCACCGATCCACATGATCAGCAGCGGCGTGGCGGTGAGGATGAACAGGGCGGAGGCCATCGCCGCGTACTTCGCGACGACGTAGTCGACCCGCTCGATGGGACGCGAGAAGTACAGCGGCACCGTCTTGAAGCGGAGGTCGCGCGAGACGGACTGCGGTGCCTGCGAGGCGAGGAACAGGCCGATGACCATCTGGGTGGTCAGCGCGTACGTCGTGTACTTGATCGGCAGTTCGGTGGAGCCGGGCACCGCGATGGCGACGGCGACGATGATCAGCGCGGGGATGCACATCACCGCGAAGAGGATCATCGGGAGCACCTTGGACTTGGCCGAGCGGCCCAGTCCGTAGGCGCCCCGCAGCGACTGCGAGTACAGCGACTTGCGGGCGTACGAGCGGCCGAGCCGGGCGCCTTCGTACGACCGGTAGCCGATGTTGTGGATCTGGGTGGAGGTGTCAGGCGCCATCGGTACCGGCTCCCTTCCGCTGGTCGTTGTCGCGGAAGACCTCCGCGATGTGGTGCCGCCGCTGCTCCATGCGGACCAGGCCGAGGCCGAGGTCCGCGACGGTGTCGCGGATGGTGTCGTAGGTGCTCTCCCCGGTGGCCTCGACGAGGAGGATGTGGCCGGCGCCGGGCAGGCCCTGCTCCTCGCCCGCGTGCAGGGCCAGGCCCGCCTCGGTGAGCGCCTTGCGCAGGGCGGCGGTGCCGTCCGGGTGCGTGTCGGAGTCGGTCACCTCGACCGCGAGGGTCGCCGTGATCTGCGTGAAGTCGCTGGTGGAGCTGGAGCGCAGGAGCTTGCCGCCGTCGACGACGACCACGTGGTCGCAGGTCCGCTCCAGCTCGCCGAGCAGGTGCGAGGTGACCAGGACCGAGATGCCGAAGTCGGTGTGGACGCGGCGGATCAGGCCGAGCATCTCGTCCCGGCCGACCGGGTCGAGGCCGTTGGTCGGCTCGTCCAGAAGGACCAGCTGCGGGTCGTGGACCAGCGCCTGGGCCAGCTTGACGCGCTGCTTCATACCGGTGGAGTAGCCGCCGATGGGACGGTAGCGCTCCTCGTACAGCCCGACGTGCCGGAGCGTGTCGGCCGTCCTCTCGCGGGCGGCGGCCGGCGGGAGGCCGGACATGCGCGCCATGTGGACGACGAACTCGGTGGCGGAGACGTCGGGGGGCAGGCAGTCGTGCTCGGGCATGTAGCCGACACGCTCGCGGATGGCGCTGCCGTGCGTGGCGACGTCGAGTCCGAGTACGGCGGCGCGGCCCTCGGTGGCGGGGGACAGTCCCAGCAGGATCTTGATCAGCGTGGACTTGCCGGCTCCGTTGGCGCCCACCAGGCCGGTCACGCCCGGCCCGATGTCCACGGAGAGCCGGTCGATGGCGGTCACTCGGGGGTACCGCTTGCTCAGGCTTTCGGTCGCGATGACAGTCACGGCTCCGACGTTAGCGGCGGCGTCCGTGCCGGTCGTCAGACCTGGAGGGCGGTCCGGTGTCAGCCTTCAGGACTACGGACCCTGACGCGAGGCTGATGTGAACCGGACAAGTTTGTCCACAGGCGGCACGCCCGCCCCTTGACGCGGCCTTCGGGCATTGTCACATTCGTCAGTGGCAGTTACGGGCGGTACGGCTTCTGGGGACGGGCGGCTGGCATGGCTGGGGACACCGGGAAGGGCACCACCGCGGCACCGCGCACCGGGCGGCTCGCCGCCGACCTGCGCGGCTTCCGGGAGGTGCAGCGGCTCGCGTACGCCTGCGCGGAGGCGGTCGCCGCGCAGCTGCGGCCGGGCGTGACCGAGCGCGAGGCGGCGCGCATGCAGCGGGAGTGGCTGCGCGGGCACGGCGTGCGGGACTGGTTCCACCTGCCGTTCGCCTGGTTCGGGGACCGGACGGCCTTCGCGGGCTTCCGCGTGCCGCTGCAGTTCTTCCCGACGAACCGGGCACTCGAGCCGGGCATGCCCTTCATCCTCGACATGGCCCCGGTGTACCGCGGTTGTGCGGCGGACATCGGCTACTCCGGCAGCCTCGGCCTCAACCCCGTACAGGACCGCCTCCTGTCGGACCTGCGCGCGCACCGCGAGCTGATCCTGCGGCAGGTCCGCGAGCGCCGGTCGCTGCGCGAGATCTACGAGAACGTGGACCGGCTCATGGTGCGCCAGGGCTACGCGAACCGGCACCGCGCCTATCCCTTCGGTGTCATAGCCCACAAGGTCGACCGGGTGGCGGAGCGGCGCTGGTCGCCGACCGTGTTCGGATTCGGCACGCAGTCCCTCAAGGGTCTCGTCGCAGACGCGCTGCACGGGCATCGGGAGGGCTGGTCACCGCTCTGGAGCCCGTACCGGTTCTCCGACCACGCGCCGCAGCCCGGCATGTGGGCGGTGGAGCCCCACCTGGGCTTCAGGGGGACGGGCGCCAAGTTCGAGGAGATCCTCGTCGTCACGGACTCCCGCGACCCCGAGGAGAGTGCGTTCTGGCTGGACGACGATCTGCCGCACGTGCGGCGCTGGGCCGAGGAGGGGGCAGCATGAACGAGGCGGACGGGACGACCGGGGGGCGGCCGGCGGCACGGGGCCCGGCCGGCGCGCGCGAGCGGCGCGTCGCCACGGGCGGCGTCGAGCTGTGCGTGGTGGAGCTGGGCGAGCGGGACCGGCCGACGGTGGTGCTGGTCCACGGCTACCCGGACAGCAAGGAGGTCTGGTCCGAGGTGGCCGAGCGGCTGGCGGACCGCTTCCACGTCGTGCTGTACGACGTGCGCGGGCACGGCCGCTCGACGGCGCCGGTGCCGCTGCGCGGCGGATTCACCCTGGAGAAGCTCACCGACGACTTCCTGGCCGTGGCGGACGCGGTGAGTCCGGACCGGCCCGTCCACCTCGTCGGCCACGACTGGGGGTCGGTGCAGGGCTGGGAGTTCGTGACGACCGCCCGGACGGAGGGCCGGATCGCCTCCTTCACCTCCATGTCGGGCCCCTCCCTCGACCACTTCGGCCACTGGATCAAGGAGCGGCTGAGCCGGCCCACCCCGCGGCGGGCCGCACAGCTGCTCGGCCAAGGCGCAAAGTCCTGGTACGTCTACCTCCTGCACACGCCGCTGCTGCCGGAGCTCGCCTGGCGGGGCCCGCTCGGCAAGCGGTGGCCCGGGATCCTCCGGCGCATCGAGCAGGTCCCGGCCGGCTCGTACCCGACCCCTTCGCTCCCGTCGGACGCCGCCCACGGCGCCTGGCTGTACCGGGACAACGTCCGGGCGCGGATGCGCCACCCCCGCCCCGACGCGTACGCCCACGCGCCGGTGCAGCTGATCACGCCGACCGGAGACGCCTTCCTGTCCGAGCGGCTCTACGACGGGCTGGAGCGCTGGGCCCCGGACCTGGTGCGGCGCACCCTGCCCGCGAAGCACTGGGTGCCCCGCACCCGCCCCGACCAGCTGGCCGCGTGGATCGCCGACTTCGTCACCTCCCGGGAGGAGCCGGCCGCCCGTGCCCCGGAGCTCAAGGCGCCCGGCCGGTACGCCGACCGGTTCGCCGGCCGGCTCGTCCTCGTCACCGGGGCCGCCAGCGGCATCGGCCGGGCCACGGCGTACGCGTTCGCCGAGGCGGGCGCCCGCGTGGTCTGCGTCGACCGGGACGCCGAGGGTGCGGCGCGCACGGCAGAGATGGCGCGGCTCGTCGGCGCCGCGGGGGCGTGGGGCGAATGCGCCGACGTCGCCGACGAGGCGGCGATGGAGAAGCTCGCCGCGAAGACGGCCGCCGAGTACGGCGTCGTCGACGTGCTGGTCAACAACGCCGGGATCGGACTGTCGGGGACGTTCCTCGACACCACCGCCGAGGACTGGAAGAAGGTCCTCGACGTCAACCTGTGGGGCGTCATCCACGGCTGCCGGATCTTCGGCCGGCAGATGGCCGAGCGCGGCCAGGGAGGGCACATCGTGAACACCGCCTCCGCTGCCGCCTACCTGCCGTCCAAGTCGCTGCCCGCGTACAGCACCTCCAAGGCGGCGGTGCTGATGCTCTCGCAGTGCCTGCGGGCCGAACTCGCCTCCCAGTCCATCGGTGTCTCGGCGGTCTGCCCCGGAATCGTCAACACCGGCATCACCTCCACGGCCCGTTTCACCGGAGTGGACGGCGCCGAGGAGAAGCGGCGGCAGGAGCGCGCGGCGCGGCTGTACCGGCTGCGCAACTTCCCGCCGGAGAAGGTCGCCGACGCCATCCTGCGGGCCGTCGTGCACAACGAGGCGGTGGTGCCGGTGACGCCGGAGTCCAAGGGGGCGCTGTGGCTGTCGCGGTTCGCGCCCGGCGTGCTGCGGCGGCTCGCCCGGCTGGAGCCGCGCCTGTGACCGGGGCCGCGCCCGGGGTGTCCGAACAGGCGGCGGCCGAGTACCGGATCGAGGACCTGGCGCACCGCAGCGGGGCCACGGTCCGCACGATCCGGGCCTACCAGGACCGGGGCCTGCTGCCGAAGCCGCGGCGGCGCGGCCGGTCGAACGTCTACGGCGACGCCCACCTGGTGCGGCTGCGGCAGATCGCCGACCTCCTGGACCGCGGCTACACCCTGGCCTCCATCAAGGAGCTGCTCGAAGCGTGGGACGAGGGGCGCGGGCTCGGCGGGGTCCTGGGCCTGGTCGCCGAGGTGCAGGGGCCGTGGACGGACGAGGAGGCGGGCCGGGTCAGCCGGGCCGAGCTGGACGAGCGGTTCGGCGGCACCCCGGACGACGCGGCCGTCGCCGAGGCGTGCGACCTGGGCGTACTGGAGCGGATCCCCGGGCGCCCGGACGAGTTCCTCGTGCCCTCTCCGCAGGAGCTGGCGGTGGCCGCAGAGCTGTATGCGGCGGGAGTGCCGCTGCGGGCCATCGCGGGGCACCTGCGGGAGTTGCGCGGGCAGGTGGAGCACATCGCCTCTCGGTTCCTGGAGTTCACCACCGAGCACGTCTTCGCCCGCTACCTCGGACAGGTGCCGCCGACGGACGCGGACGCGGAGGAGGCCGCCGAAATGGTCCGGCGGCTGCGCCCGCTGGCACAGCAGACGGTGGACGCCGAGCTGGCGCGCGCGATGCGGCTGTTCGCGACCCGTCACCTGCGGCACCACCTCGGGGCGGCCGGGGGCGCGCAGCCTCCCGGGACGGCGGCCGTTGCGCTGCCCGCCGAGACCGTGCGGGCGGTGCAGGAGCTTGTGGGCGCCGAGCACGTGGCGGAGTTCGTCCGCGCCGCCGCCGAGCGGGAACTGCAGGCCCGGCGGATGAACGAGCTGGCACGCCGCGGAGCCAGCCGGGGGTCCGACACGGTGTGATCCACAGACCGCGGTAGTCCACAGGGCGGATCCCTCGTTTGCCGTCAAATCCCACCCAACCGGCTGTGGACAAGCCGGGTTTTCCTGTGGGCAAACCTGTGGACGAGACACCTTCCGGATGGCTTGCGCGTCAGCCCGCGATCCCGACCGCCCTGCCCGCCGGGGGCTCCGCCGCGCCGTCCGCCCGTACGGCCGCGCGCCCGCCGCGGCCTCCGTAGAGGAGGACGGCGAGGGCGATGCCGAGCGCTCCGCCGGCCAACTGCGCCGCCACGAAGCCGGGCAGCGACTGCGGGGCGATGCCCGTGAAGGAGTCGCTGAAGGCGCGCCCCACCGTGCCGGCGGGATTGGCGAACGAGCCGGAGGAGGTGAACCAGATCGCGCACGCGAGGTATGCCGCCACCGCCCCGGGAACGAGCCGCGGCCGCCCGGTGCGGTCCAAGCCCTGGATCACCAGGACCAGACCCGCGGTGGCGACGGCCTCGCCGACGAGGAGGTGGCCGCCGCCGCGGACCTGCGTGGCGAGGGCGCCGGGCACCCGGTCGAACATCGCCTCGGCGAGGACGGCCCCCGCAACGGCCCCCGCGGTCTGCGCGGCGGCGTAGGCGAGCGCCTCCCGGCCCGGCAGTCCAGTGCCGCCGCAGCGGCGCGCCCACCAGGAGGCAAGGCTGACGACGGGGTTGAGGTGGGCCCCGGAGAGCGGCCCGAAGAGGGTGACGGCCAGGCCGAGGCCGATGGCCGAGGCGAGCGAGTTGGCGGCCAGGGCGACGCCCGTGTCGTCGCTGAGGGCCGCCGCCTGGATGCCGGATCCGACGACCACCGCGAGGAGGCCCGCGGTGCCCGCGAACTCGGCGGCCGCGCGGCGCGGCAGGGAAGCGTGGATCGTCATGGGTCCTCCCCCGAAGCAGATGCGTAATGGAAAATATATTCCGCACAACGGAACAATGATGCGGGGGTGCCCCTGGGCCCCGAAGCGGGCCGAAATCCGGTGCGGAGCCCGACCGCGCCCCGGCAAGCTGGGCACATGGACGACAGACGCACCGTGAAGGTGTCCAAGTACATGTCGAAGCACCTGCGCCACCAGCCGGAGCGCATCGGACTGCACCTCGACCCGCAGGGCTGGGTCGAGATCGACGACCTGCTGGCCGCGGCCGCCGCCCACGGCTTCCCCGTCACGCGCGCCGAGCTCGACCACGTCGTCGCCGCCAACGACAAGCAGCGCTTCGCCGTCGACGGGACCCGCATCCGCGCCAACCAGGGCCACACCGTGCCCGTGGACCTGGCGCTCCCGGAGGCCGAGCCGCCGGCGCACCTCTACCACGGCACCGTCGCCGCGGCGCTGGACGCCATCCGCGCCGAGGGCCTGCGCCCGATGGCACGCCACCACGTGCACCTGTCCCCCGACCGGGAGACGGCCACCCGCGTCGGGGCACGCCGCGGCCGCCCGGTCGTCCTCGGCGTCGACGCGGCCGCGATGCGGGCCGCCGGGCACGTCTTCCGGATCAGCGCCAACGGCGTCTGGCTCGTGGACGCGGTGCCGCCGCGGTTCCTCCGCCTGCCGGGACCGCACTGAATTTCCCGGGAGATTGTCAGATCATCCCCCTAACCTGTTCCTCATTCCGGGATCCGTGAGGGGGGGCACCTCGCGATCACCGAACCACCCATGCACCAACGCGAGGTGACTTTCCATGACATCCGCATCCCCTGCCGCGCTCCCCGACGACCCCGGGTCCAACACCTTCCAGGTGGACCTGCGCGGCCTCGTCGACCTGCTCTCCCACCACCTCTACTCCAGCCCGCGCGTCTACGTCCGCGAGCTGCTGCAGAACGCGGTCGACGCCGTCACCGCAAGGCACGCGGTGGATCCGCAGGCCGCGGTCCGCATCCGCCTCGCCGCCTCCGGCGGACGCGTCACCATCGAGGACAGCGGCATCGGCCTGACCACCGACGAGGCGCACTCCCTCCTCGCCACCATCGGCCGCAGCTCCAAGCGCGGCGGCGAACACGGCCTGGAGACCGCCCGCCGCGAGTTCCTCGGCCAGTTCGGCATCGGCCTGCTCGCCTGCTTCGTCGTCGCCCGCCGGATCCGCGTCACCACCCGCTCCGCCCGCGACCCGCAGGCCGCCCCCGTCGAATGGCTCGCCGCCGACGACGGTACCTACACCGTCCGCGAACTCCCCCACGACGCACGCAGCGAGCCCGGGACCACCGTCGAGCTGGAGGCCCGCCCCGGCGCCGAGGAATGGGTGGCGCCCGCCAAGGTCGAGCAGCTCGCCCGCGACTACGGCTCCCTGCTGCCCTACGACATCATCTTCGACGACGGCACGGGCGGCGAGCCGCGGCCGGTCACCGACCGGCCCGCCGTCTGGGACCGCCCCTTCCCCACACCGGCCGCCCGGCGCGTCGCGCTCGCCGGCCACTGCTCCGGACTCTTCGGGTTCACCCCGCTCGACACCATCGACCTCGACCTGCCGCTCGCCGGAGTGCGCGGTGTCGCGTACGTCCTGCCCGAGCCGACCAGCCCGGCCCACCGCTCCGGCCACCGCGTCCACCTCAAGGGCATGCTGCTCACGGACCGGGCCGACAACCTGCTGCCCGACTGGGCGTTCTTCGTGCGCGCCGTCCTGGACACCGACACCCTCCGGCCGACCGCGTCGCGCGAGAACCTGTACGACGACGAGACCCTGGCCGCCGTCCGCGAGGCTCTGGGCGCCCGCATCCGCGCCTGGCTCGCCGAGCTCGCCGCGAGCGACCCGGAGCGCCTGGCCGCGTTCCTTGGCGTCCACCACCTCGGTGTGAAGTCCCTCGCCCGGCACGACCCCGAACTCCTCGGCCTGATGCTGCCGTGGCTGCCGTTCGAGACCAGCGCCGGATCGATGAGCCTCCAGGAGTTCACGGCCGCCCACCCCGAGATCCACTTCACGCGGTCCGTCGAGGAATTCCGCCAGATCGCCCCGATCGCAGCCGCCCACGGCCTCGGCGTCGTCAACGCCGGATACACCTACGACGCAGACCTGCTCGCCCTGCTGCCCGCCGTACGGCCGGACCTCAAGGTCGCCGAGCTCGACGCCGGAGCCGTCACCGAGCGGCTGGACCCCGTCCCGACCGCGGCCGAACTGGCCCTCGCCCCCTTCCTGTCCACCGCCCGCAGCCGCCTCCAGGCACAGGGATGCGACGTGGTGCTGCGCGCGTTCCAGCCCGTCTCCGTCCCCGCTCTGTACCTCGACGACCGGCAGGCCCGGCAGGAACGCGACCGCACCGCCGCCCTCGACAACGCCGACTCCCTGTGGACGGGCATCCTCGGCGCGCTGCGCGGGTCGGCGCCGCGGGCCCGCCTCGTCCTCAACCACAACAACCCGCTCATCCGGCGCATCGCCTCCCTGCCCGACGAAGGCCTCACCGGCACCGCCGTCGAATCGCTCTACGGGCAGGCGCTGCTGATGTCCCAGCGGCCGCTGCGCGCGGCCGACACCGCCCTGCTCAACCGGGCCTTCCTCGGGCTCCTGGAATGGGCCACCCACCCCGCCGACGCCCCGGAGGACCCGCAGTGACCACGATGACGCCCGACGAGGTGCGGCAGGCCCTCGCCGAGAACCGCAACGCCCCCAACGGGTCCGCCCGAAATGCCCACGCCGAGGCCCTGGCCGGCGCGGCCGAGGCCACCGGGGACAAGGCACTGTTCCGCGAGGCGCTGGACAACCTGATCACCTCCTACCTGCACAGCGCCGAATCCTCGAAGATGCTCGTCCCCTTCGCCCGGCTGCTCCAGGAGTACGACCAGGACCCCGGGTCCTTCGGCCAGTGGGACGTCCACACGCTGTTCTGGCAGTTCAAGTGGATCGGGACGGCCATCAGCGACTCCCCCGAGGTCCCCTTGGACTCCGCCGTCGCCTGGCTGGAGGAGATGGAGCGCCGCTACCGGCTCGCCGGCTACAGCGAACGGCCCGTCCGCGAGGCCGAGATGTGGCTCGCCCACGCCACCGGCGACGACGAGCGCGCCGACCGGGCGATGCGCGCCTGGCTCGCCGCCGAGCGGGACGCCATGAGCGACTGCCACGCCTGCGAGCTCAACAGCCAGGGCCAGTACGCCGCCCTGCGCGGCGACGACGCCCGCGCCCTGGAGCTGTGGCAGCCGGTCCTCACGGGCGGTCTGACCTGCGCGGAGGAACCGCACCGGGTACTGGCGGCCTCCCTGCTGCCCCTGCTGCGGCTCGGCCGCCTCGACGAGGCCCGCCGCAACCACATCCGCGGCTACCGGCTGGCGCGCGGCAACGAAAGCCTCCTCCCGTCGGTCGGCCGGCACATCGAGTTCTGCGCCCTCAGCGGCAACGAGTCCCGCGGCTTGGAGATCCTCGCCGAACACGCCGGGTACCTGGGCGCCCTCGCCAACGCCGACGACCAGCTCGACTTCCACGGCGGCGTGCTCGTCCTGCTGCGCCGGCTGGAGGAGCTGGGCCACGGCGGCAGCCCGGCCGTCCCCTACGGGGACGGCCCCCGCACGGTGTCCGCGCTGTACGCGCGCCTCCACGCGAGCTCCCTCGACATCGCCCGGCGCTTCGACGCCCGCAACCGAAGCCCCCGCACCTCGGAGCGCTTCCTGGCGCGAGTCGGCCGACAGCCGCTCGTGGGCGTACTGCCGCTCGGCGTCCGCAGCGCGCCGCTGCCGCAGGCCAAGGCGGAGGCGCCGCTCGCGGCCCCGTCCCGGCAGGCCGCCGGAACGGCGGAGGCGCCCGCACCGGCGGAGGGCTTCGCCGAGCTGGTGGAGCGGGCGCGCACGGCCCGAGACCAGGGCCACCCCTCCGCGGACGCACTCTGGGCCGAGGCCGCCGCCCGGGCCTCGACGCTGCCCGAAGACGCAGTGGACGCGCTGACGGCCGCCGACCTTGCCGACAGCCGCGCGCTCGCCGCCGCCCGCGCCGGCGCCCCGGACGCGACGGACCTGCTCGCCGCCGCCCGCGACGGCTACCGGGCCCTCGGGCAGGCGCAGCGCGCGGCGCTGGCGGAACTGCGGCTGGCCAGCGCAGCCGCACAGGACGGGGCTGCCCCCGAGCAGATCCGCACCCTCCTCGCGGCGGCGGCGGACGCCGCCGAGGCACTGGAGGGCAGCGAGCCGCTGCGCGGGCGCCGGATCGCCCTGGCGGAACTGGCCGCGCTCCGGCTGGAGCCCTACCTGCGCTCCCTGGAGGCACACCGCGGGGACGGCCGCCCCCCGGAGGACCACAGGCACGGCGCCGACGCCGCCGCGGAGCAGGCCGCCCGGCTCACGGACTTCGCCGCCGCCCACCGCGAGTCGCTGCCCGACCTCGCCGCGGAGGCGGAGGAGATGCTGGGCCGCATCGCCCTGTCGCAAGGCGATCCCGAGCGCGCCGCACCGCTGCTCGACGCGGCTGCCGCGCTGGCAGTGGCCGCGGGACGTCCCTGGCTGGCGGTCGACCCGCTCACGCTGCTCGCCGGTGTGCTGATGGCGCTGGGCCGCCCGCAGGAGGCCGAACAGGCGGCGCGTACCGGCCTGGAGCACGCGGCCGAGGTGACCGACGCGGAAACACAGGGCGCGATCCGCCTCACGCTCGCGGACATCCTGCTGCGCAGGGGCGACGCGGCCGCGGCCGAGGCGGCGGAGCACGCGCTGGCCGCGGCGCACTGGTTCGACCAGGCCGGACTGGCCGCCGGCGGCGGCGCGCAGGCCCGGTTCACCCTGGCCCGGGCCCACGCGGTGCAGGGGCACCACGTCGATGCGGCGGAGGTCCTGCGGTCGGCGCTCCCCGACCTCCTGGAGCACGGGGAGGGGCAGGCTGTGGGGGCCCGCGAGTTCCTGGGGGACCTGCTGGCGCAGCTGAACGAGCCGCAGGAGGCGGCGGAGCAGTATCTCCTCGCGGCGGAGACGGCCGAGCACTGGGAGGACCAGCGGCCCCACGCACACCTGGCGCACTCTGCAGCCGACCAGCTTGCCCGGACGGGCCTGCCGGAGGAGGCGGCCGCGGCCTTTGAACGCGCCCTGGAGCTGTACCGGAAGGCGGGCGGCGAGCCGGTCTCGGAGGCGCGGATCCTGCGGTCGCTGGCCTGGCAGGCCCTGCGGGAGGAGGTCACCGCCCCCGCGGTGGCGCAGGCCCGGTTCCGGATGGACCAGGCCGCCGGCGTCCTGCAGTCGGCGCTCGCCGGCGAGCCGGAGGCGCCGCACCTGCTGGCCGAGCTGGCCCAGACCTGGTACCAGCTGGCCCAGCTGGCCGACCGGCAGGTGGTCAGGTCCGAGGCGCTCGGCGACACCTACGGCGACGGCGGCGGGGAAGACGTCGGCGGCGGACCGCGGCCGGCCGGCCGGCTGGACGCGCAGGAGACCGCGGCCCTCAGGCGCGAGGAAATCGAGCTGTGCGGGCGTGCCGCCGCGGTCTACCGGACGCTGGGGCCGGACCACCTCGCCGACCGCCTCCAGTGCGAGCAGTACGCCGCCTGGACCGAGCAGGAGCTCGGGCTGGAGGAGGAGGGCGCGGCGCGGATCGCCGCGCTCGTCGCGGAGTTCAAGTCCCTTCCCGAGGGAGTCGTCGGCGACCTGCTGGAGCGAGCCGAGTACACGCTCGCCCAACTGTCCCAGAACTGACCCGCCCCCCGGCCGGCAGGCCGGGGGGCCGGCCGGGGGGCTCAGCGGGCCAGCTGGGCCAGGCCCTCCGTGGCGATCTCCTCGAAGACGCGCTCGTCCGAGGCGAAGTCGGAGTCGGGGATCGGCGCGTGGATCACCAGCTCCGTGAACCCGAGTTCCTGATGGCGGCCCGCGAAATCGACGAAGGCATCCACGGACCGCAGCATGGTGTTGCGCTCCGGGGTGAAGCCGGTCAGCAGGATCCGCTCGATCGAGGAGGTGTCCCGCCCGGCCTCGGCGAGCGCCTTGTCGAGGCGGCTCGACTGTCCCCGCAGTGCTTCCAGCGACTGCTCGGGGGTCCCTTCCTCATACAGCTTCGGGTCGCCGGTGGTCACCCAGGCCTGGCCGTGGGCGGCGGCGAGCTTCAGACCGCGGGGGCCGGTCGCGGCGACCGCGAACGGCAGCCGGGGCTGCTGGACGCAGCCGGGGATGTTGCGCGCCTCGTCGGCGGAGTAGTACGCACCCCGCGCGCTCACCGCCGGTTCGGTCAGCAGCCGGTCCAGCAGGGAGAGGAACTCGGCGAAGCGATCCGCGCGTTCTCGCGGGGTCCATGGGTCCTGCCCCAGCACGCTCGCGTCGAAGCCGCTGGTTCCCGCCCCGATGCCGAGCGTCACCCGCCCGCCGGAGATGTCGTCCAGCGTCATGAGTTCCTTGGCGAGGGTCACCGGGTGGCGGAAGTTCGGCGAGGTGACGAGCGTGCCCAGCCGGAGCCGCTCGGTGGCCGCTGCCGCTGCCGTGAGGGTGGGAATCGCGCCAAACCAGGGAAGGTCGCGGAATGACCGCCAGGACAGGTGGTCGTAGCTGTAGGCGGTGTGGAAGCCCAGTTCTTCGGCGCGCCGCCATTGGTCGCGACCGCCTTCGTGCCACGGACGTACAGGCAGGATCACCGTGCTCAGACGCAGACTCATGCGATTGAGCGTAGGGCCGTGTGATGTTTCACGTGAAACCGAGCAGGCCGCTGTTTCACGTGAAACATCGCCACCGCGGCCGCTCCGTCAGCGGATCGAGACCTGTCGCCGCAGGTGCATGGGTGAAGATGGACCCGTGACCTCGGCTCCCCAGCGCCCGGAAGGGCCCACCCCGACCCCCCGGCTCATCGCCACCGACCTCGACGGCACCCTGCTGCGGGACGACAAGTCCGTCTCACTGCGGACCGTGGCCGCTCTCGCCGCTGCCGAGGAGGCCGGGATCGAGGTCTTCTTCGTCACCGGGCGCCCCGCCCGTTGGATGGACGTGGTCAGCGAGCACGTGCACGGGCACGGCCTTGCGATCTGCGCGAACGGCGCGGCGGTCGTCGACCTCCACGCGGGCCGCAGCTTCGTCGAGGTGCGGGCCCTGCCCCGAGCCACCGCCCTCACGGTCGTGCAGACGCTGCGCGCCGTCGCCCCCGGCACGTCGTTCGCGGTCGAGATGACCACCGGCATCAACTACGAGCCCCTGTACCCGCCCTTCTTCCAGGACCCGGGTGCCAATGTCGCAACCGCGGAGAAGCTGCTGGACGGGGAGGGCGACGACACCGCCGCTCCCGTGCTGAAGCTCCTGGCCCACCACCCCGAGCTCGCCCCGGACGCGTTCCTGGAGCTGGCCCGGACCGCTGCGGGCGGACACGCCTCGATCACCCGGTCCAGCCCGACGGCCCTGCTGGAGATCAGCGGCCTGGGCGTGTCCAAGGCCAGCACCCTGGAGCTGTGCTGCGCCGAGCGGGGGATCACGCCGTCCGAGGTGGTCGCCTTCGGCGACATGCCGAACGACGTGGAGATGCTCCGCTGGGCAGGCACCTCCTACGCGATGGGCAACGCCCACCCCGACGTCGTCGCGGCCGCTTCGGGCCAGACGGTCGCCAACAACGAGGACGGGGTCGCGGTCGTCATCGAGCGCATCCTCGCCGACCTCGCCGCACAGCGGGGCTGACGCCGGCGCGAGGCCGGCCCATCCGATCAGCCGGCCCGTCCGATCGAACGATCAGCGGGAGAGTCCGGCCAGCACGCCGTCGGCCCTCCGCTCCCGCTCCAGCAGCCGGCGCAGCGGGCCGTCCACCGAGGCGAGTTCGGCGTACGGACCGCGCTGTGAGACCGCACCGCCGTCCAGGACGATCACCTCGTCCACGGCCTCCAGGCCGGCCAGCCGGTGCGTGATCAGCAGGGTGGTCCGCCCCTCCGTCGCGGCCAGCAGGTCGGCAGTCAGCGCGTCCGCGGTCACCAGGTCGAGGTGCTCGGCGGGCTCGTCCAGAACCAGGACGGGGAAGTCCGCCAGCAGGGCACGGGCCAAGGCCAGACGCTGTCGCTGTCCTCCCGAGATCCGCTCTCCGTGCTCGCCCACCAGAGTGTCGAGGCCGTCGGGGAGTCCCTCGGCCCAGTCCAGCAGCCGGGCCCCGGCCAGAGCCCGGCGCAGGTCATCCTCGCTCGCCTCGGGGCGCGCCAGGCGCAGGTTCTCCCGTACGGAGCTGTCGAAGATGTGGGCGTCCTGGGCGCACAGGCCCACCAGCCGGCGGACCTGGTCGCCGTCGAGGGTGCGGGCGTCCGTCCCGGCCAGGGTGTAGGAACCGGCCACCGGGTCGAGGAAGCGGAGCAGGACGTGCGCGAGCGTGGTCTTGCCGGCTCCGGAGGCGCCGACGACGGCCGTGCGCCGTCCGGCCTCAAGGACCAGGTCCAGTCCGTTCAAGGCGTCGTGCTCCTGGCCCGGGTGCCGTGCGGTGAGGCCCGTGAGGCGGAGCGGGAAGGGCGAGGCGGGGGCCTCCACGGGCCGTTCCGGCTCGGCGACCGGCTCGGGGGTGTCGAGGACCTCGTGGAGCCGCTCGGCGCTGCGGAGCACGCGCTGCCGGAACTGCACCGCCTGCGGCAGCCCGGCGACGGCCTCGAAGGCGGCCAGGGGGGTCAGGACCGCCACGGCCATGGCGACACCGGAGAGCCGGCCGTCCTGGACGGCTGCGGCGGCGAACGCCGCGGCCGCGGCGACCGTGAGCCCGCACACGAGAGCGGACAGGCCGCTGCCAAGTCCGGTGGCGGCCGCCCCGCGGGCGGCGATGGCCGTCAGGGTCCGGTCGCTGTCCCTGACCGCCTCCTTGCGGCGGCCCAGGGCGCCGGCGACGGCCAGCTCCGCGGTCCCGGTCAGCAGGTCGGCTGTCCGGGTGGCGAGCTCGCCGCGGACGGGGGCGAGCCGGCGCTCGGCCCGGCGGGCACACGCGCCGCTGACCAGCGGCACCCCGACGCCGGCGGCGAGGAGCCCGGCGGCGAGGACGGCGCCGGCCTCGGGCAGCAGCCAGGCGGTGAAGGCGACCGACCCGCTCCCGACGAGGACTGCGGTGCCGACCGGGAGCATCCAGCGCAGCCAGTAGTCCTGGAGGGCGTCCGCGTCGGCGACGAGCCGCGCCAGCAGGTCGCCACGCCGTTGCCCGCGCAGCCCGGCGGGGGCGATGCGCTCCAGCCGCCGGAAGACGGACACGCGCAGGTCGGCCAGCATGCGCAGGACGGCGTCGTGCGAGACGAGCCGCTCCGCGTACCGGAACACGGCGCGACCGATGCCGAAGGCGCGTGTGGCTGTGACGGCCATCATCAGGTAGAGCACGGGCGGCTGCTCCGAGGCCCGGGAGATCAGCCAACCGGAGACCGCCATCAGTCCGACGCTGCATCCGACGGCCAGTGCGCCGAGCAGCAGTCCGAGACGGAACCGCCCCTGCCACGCTCGGGCGGCTGCCCTGACCCGGCGCAGGTGGCCCGCCCCGGCGGCGTGACCCGCTCCGGCCGGCGCCGACTGATCTGCTTCGGCCGGCTCCGAGGTGACCGGCACGGCGGAACCGCGGAACCCGCCGTCGCCGGCGGCCGGGGCCGGCCGTGCGGCGGCGGCTCCGGGGGCGGGCTCACCGGCGGGGTCCGCGAGGGCGGATCCGATCTCGACGACCCGGTCAGCGAGGGCGAGCAGCGCCGGCCGGTGCACGACCAGCAGGACGGTCCGGCCGGCCGCGAGGCGCCGTACCGCCTCCACGACGGCGGCCTCGGTCTCCCCGTCGAGCGCGGCTGTCGGCTCGTCGAGCAGCAGCACCGGCCGGTCGGCGAGGAAGGCGCGGGCCAGCGCGATCCGCTGCCGCTGCCCGGCCGAGAGCCCCGCCCCGCCCTCGCCGAGCACCGTGTCGGCACCCTGCGGCAGAGCCCCGACGAACTCCCGGGCTCCGGCGTCCTCCAGGGCCCGGGCCACGGCATCGTCGGAGGCGTCGGGCCGGGCGAGGCGCACGTTCTCCGCGACCGTTCCCGCGAAGAGGTGCGGCCGCTGGGGCACCCAGGCGACGTGCTGCCGCCACTCATCCGGATCGAGGGCGGACAGGTCGGTGCCGCCGATCCGCACCCGTCCCGCGCTCGGCGCGGTGAATCCCAGCACCACCTGCAGCAGGGTGGACTTGCCGGCGCCGCTCGGGCCGGTGAGGGCCACGCATTCGCCGGGCCCGACGGTGAGGGAGACCGCTGCGGGCGAGTCCGCGCCACGCCCGGGATACCGGACGGCCACCCCGTCGACATCGAGGGAGAATCCGGCCGGACCGGGGGCGGGGAGGGCAGCCGGCATGCCCGGCACCGGCCGAGGGGCCGGCGTTTCGAGCACCTCGAAGACCTCCTCCGCAGCGGCGAGCCCCTCCGCGGCCGCGTGGTACTGGGCGCCGACCTGGCGCAGCGGCAGGTACGCCTCGGGCGCCAGGATCAGCACCACCAGCCCGGTGTAGAGGTCGAGCTCGCCGTGGACGAGCCGCATGCCGATGGTCACGGCGACGAGCGCCACGGAGAGGGTGGCGAGCAGTTCCAGCGCGAAAGACGACAGGAACGCGATCCGCAGGGTCTGCATGGTGGCCCGGCGGTAGTCGCCGGTGATCCGGCGGATCGATTCGGCCTGCGCCTTGGCCCGGCCGAAGACCTTGAGCGTCGGCAGACCGGCCACGACATCGAGGAAGTGCCCCGACAGCCTGGACAACAGCTGCCACTGCCGGTTCATCCGGGACTGCGTGGCCAGCCCGATCAGCACCATGAACAGCGGAATCAGCGGCAGGGTGACCACGATGATCGCCGCAGACACCCAGTCCTCGGTGACGATGCGGGCGAGGACGGCGGCCGGGACGGCCACCGCCAGGCCGAGCTGCGGCAGGTAGCGGGAGAAGTAGTCGTCGAGGGCGTCCACGCCCCGGGTGGCCAGCGCCACCAGGGAGCCGGTCCGCTGCCCGCTCAGCCAACCGGGCCCCAGGTCGGCGGCCCGGTTCAGGAGCTGTCCGCGCAGGTGCGACTTGACGGCGGCCGAGGCCCGGTGGGCGGCCAGCTCGGTCAGCCACGCGAGCAGGCCGCGCCCCAGCGCGACGGCTGCCAGGAGCAGCAGGGGCCTCTGCAGGGCCTGAGCGTCGAGGCCCTTCTCGAAGGCACCCACCACGATCTCGGCGATCAGCATCGCCTGGGCGATGACCAACCCCGCCCCGGCGCACCCGAGGACTACGACGGCCCCCAGGAAGAGGCGGGTGGACCTTGCGTACCGGAGCAGGCGCGGGTCGATCGGTTTCACGTGAAACATCCCTCAGGAGACGGATGGCCGGGTCGAGGCGGCAGGCGCCCCGACCCGGATGGGGCTCAGTGCGCGTCGGCGATGTGCTGCGTACCGATCCGCTTGCGGAACACCCAGTAGGTCCATCCCTGGTAGAGCATGACGACGGGGGTGGCCACCGCCGCACACCAGGTCATGATCTTGAGGGTGTAGGGGCTGGACGCCGCGTTGCTGACCGTGAGGCTCCATGCGTCGTCCAGCGAGGACGGCATCACGTTCGGGAAGAGCGTCAGGAAGAGCATCGTGACGGCCGCCGCGATGGTGACGCCGGACAGGGCGAACGACCAGCCTTCCCGCCCCGCGATGTTGGCCCCCAGTGCCCCGGCCAGCGCGGCCACGGCGACGGCGAACGCGACCAGGCTGGTGCCGTCGCCGTGCGCGGCCTGCGTCCAGCCGAGGAACCCCGCGGCCGCCACTGCGGTGGCGACGCCCAGGCGGGTCGCCAGTGCGCGCGCCCGGTCGCGGATGTCACCCACGGTCTTGAGCGCGGCGAAGACGGCTCCGTGGAAGGTGAACAGGGCGAGGGTGACCAGGCCGCCGAGCAGGGAGTATCCGTTGAACAGGTCGAGGACGCCGCCGACGTACTCCTTGTTCCGGTCGATCTCCACGCCGTGCACGATGTTGGCGAACACCACGCCCCACAGGAACGCGGGGATCAGGGAGGTCCAGAAGATCGCGTGCTCCCAGTTGGCCTGCCACCGCTCCTCGGCCCGCTTGTGCCGGTACTCGAAGGCGACACCTCGGATGATCAGGCACACCAGGATGGCGAGGAGCGGCAGGTAGAAGCCGGAGAACAGGGTGGCGTACCAGTCCGGGAAGGCGGCGAAGGTCGCGCCGCCCGCGGTGAGCAGCCACACCTCGTTGCCGTCCCACACCGGCCCGATCGTGTTGATCAGGACCCGCTTCTCGGCGCGGCCGCGGGCCAGCAGCTTGGTCAGGACCCCGATGCCGAAGTCGAAGCCCTCCAGGAAGAAGTAGCCGGTCCACAGGACGGCGATGAGCACGAACCAGACGTCGTGGAGTTGCATGGCGGGATCCCCTCAGCCTCAGTACGAGAAGGCCATCGGCCGGTCGGAGGTGCCGTCCCCGCCGATCCGGGTGGGCGGGTTGAGGTCGGCCTCGGTGAGCTCGGGCGGGCCGGCCTTGACGTACTTGACCAGGAGCTTGACCTCGATGACGGCGAGTACGGCGTAGAGCGCGGTGAAGATCGCCATCGAGGTGAGGACCTCGGCCTGGGACACGCCGGGCGAGACCGCGTCCCGGGTGCGCAGCACCCCGTAGACGACCCACGGCTGGCGGCCCATCTCGGTGAAGATCCAGCCCCAGGAGCTGGCGATCAGCGGGAAGCCGAGCGTCCAGACTCCGGCGAGCCAGTACAGGCGGGTCAGGCGGGCGCCGAGGGGCGTGCGGAAGAGGACCAGGTGCGGCCGTTCGTCCTCGCCGGTCCGCAGGGCGGCCGGCAGCAGGAACTTCCGCCGGGTCAGCCAGAGGCCGACCGCGCCGATGGCGAAGGAGGCCATGCCGAAGCCGATCATCCAGCGGAAGCCCCAGTAGGCGACGGGGATGTTCGGCCGGTAGTCGCCGGGGCCGTACTTCTCCTGCTCGGCCTTGTTGACGTCGTTGATGCCGGGAACGAAGGAGTCGAAGTCGCTGTCGGCGAGGAAGGAGAGGAGGCCGGGCACCTCGATGGCGACCTTGTTGTGGCCCTTGTCCACGTCTCCGTAGGCGAAGATCGAGAACGGGGCGCGCTCCTCGCCGTCCCACAGGGCCTCGGCGGCGGCCATCTTCATGGGCTGCTGCTTGAACATGACCTTGGCCAGTACGTCGCCGCTGACGGCGACGAGCGCACCGCCGATGACGACGGCCACCAGGCCGAGCCGCAGCGAGGTGCGCATCTCCGGGATGTGCTTGCCGCGCATCAGGTGGAAGGCAGCGATGCCGACCATGAAGGCGCCACCGGTCAGGACGGCCGCGGTGAGGGTGTGGAAGACCTGGGCGAGCGTGGTGTTCTGCGTCAGGACCAGCCAGAAGTCGGTCAGCTCGGCCCGTCCGCTCTCCGGGTTGATGCGGTAGCCGACGGGGTGCTGCATCCAGGAGTTCGCCGCGAGGATGAAGTAGGCGGAGAGCACCGTGCCGATCGAGACCATCCAGATGCAGGCGAGGTGGATCTTCTTGGGCAGCTTGTCCCAGCCGAAGATCCACAGGCCTATGAAGGTGGACTCGAAGAAGAAGGCTATGAGGGCCTCGAAGGCCAGCGGGGCGCCGAAGACGTCGCCGACGAACCGCGAGTAGTCGGACCAGTTCATGCCGAACTGGAACTCCTGAACGATGCCGGTGACGACGCCCATCGCGATATTGATCAGGAAGAGCTTGCCCCAGAACTTCGTCGCCCTGAGGTACTTCTCCTTCTCGGTCCGCACCCAGGCCGTCTGGAGGACCGCGACCAGCGCGGCGAGGGAGATCGTGAGGGGGACGAAGAGGAAGTGGTAGACGGTCGTGATGCCGAACTGCCAGCGCGCCAGTGTTTCCGGCGCCAAAGCTACGTCCACGTCGTCATCTCCTTCAGGTCGCCGTGGATGGCCGCTTCCGACCCGTCCGCTTCCAGCCGATACCGGGAGGAAGCAGGCGAGCTTGTGAACGCGTTCACATTCACAAGCATTATGGCGCATCCCTTTCGGCGACTTTCAGCCGGGGTCCCCCTGGTACGCGAATTCAACAGATTGTTGAATGATGCGCATGAAGATTCGCATCTCCTGGCCCGCGGGCCACCTCACCGCAACCCTCGACGAGACCCCGACCAGCAAGGCTCTGGCCGAGGCGCTCCCGATCTCCGCCTCGGCCCACACCTGGGGCGAGGAGGTCTACTTCGACACCGGCGTCAGCGTCGCGCTGGAACCCGGTGCACGGCAGGTCGTCGAGCCGGGCACCGTCGCGTTCTGGACCGAAGGGGACGCCCTCGCGCTCCCCTACGGCCCCACCCCCGTCTCGCGCGGCGGCGAGAGCCGCCTCGCGAGCCCCTGCAACGTGCTCGGCTCCTTCGACGGCGACCCCCGCCTGCTGGCCACGGTCCGCGACGGCGACCCCGTCCGCGTGGAGCGCGCGTAGGGCGCACGCCCCCGCCCCGCGGCCCACGCGCCCGGTCTCCGGGCACCGCACCCCCGAGTGCTCCGTCCGCGATCGCTACATCTGCTTGAAGAAGGCCTCGGCCGTGTGCAGGAAGAGGTCGTTCGCCTCGGGCTCGCCGATCGTGACCCGCAGGCCCTCGCCCACGAAGGGCCGGACCACCACACCGGCCTTCTCGCAGGCCGCCGCAAACTCGGCCGTGCGCTCGCCCAGCCGCATCCACACGAAGTTCGCCTGCGTGTCCGGCACCGTCCAGCCCTGGCCCAGCAGCGCCTCGTGGACGCGGTCGCGCTCGCACACCAGCGCGCCGACCCGGCCCATCAGCTCGTCCTCGGCGCGCAGCGAGGCGACCGCCGCGTCCTGGGCGAGCTGGCTGACACCGAACGGCACCGCCGTCTTCCGCAGCGCCGCGGCCACCCGCTCGTGCGCCACCGCGAAGCCGACGCGCAGCCCGGCCAGGCCGTACGCCTTGGAGAACGTGCGCAGCACGCACACATTGGGGCGGTCGCGGTAGAGCTCGATGCCGTCGGGCACCTCGGTGTCGCGGACGAACTCGCGGTACGCCTCGTCGAGGACCACCAGGATGTCCGAGGGCACCCGGTCCAGGAAGCGCTCCAGCTCGGCGCGGCGTACCGCGGTACCGGTGGGGTTGTTGGGGTTGCAGACGAAGATCAGGCGGGTCCGCTCCGTGATCGCCTCGTACATCGCGTCGAGGTCGTGCACGTCCCCGTCGGTCAGGGGCACCTGCACGGACGTCGCGCCCGAGATCTGCGTGATGATCGGGTAGGCCTCGAAGGACCGCCAGGCGTAGACGACCTCGTCGCCGGGGCCCGCAGTCGACTGGATCAGGGACTGGGCCACGCCGACGGAGCCGGTGCCGGTGGCGATGTGGTCCGCCGGGACGCCGAACCGCTCGGCGAGCTCGTTCACCAGGTCCGTGCACGCCATGTCGGGGTAGCGGTTGAACCGGCCGGCGGCGGCCACGGCGCTCTCCAGCACGCCCGGCAGCGGCGGGTAGGGGTTCTCGTTCGAGGACAGCTTGTACGCGACGGGACCGCCGGCGGCGGCGGGCTTGCCCGGCTTGTAGGTCGGAATGCCGTCCAGCTCGGCGCGCAGCTTCGGGCTCTTCTCGCTCACCTGGGGTCCTCCTCGACCGTCCCGTCCGACGTCGCCGTCGACTCAATACTGCTCACCTTATGAGGATTCCGCCGTCCCGAAAATGGCCGCGCCTGGATTGCGGGGGAGCGCACGCATATATGCGTGCGCCGGTGGCCTGCGCCGTGGCGCGCATCCCTCGTACAGGTGAGTTGGTGCGGGGCGCGGGCGCGTCCGTTTTGGCATGCCCGTACCCGACGACAAAGGGCCAGCTCACTCTCCGCAGGCAAATACCTTTGTTTCCAAGGTCATTGAGGGCCACGAACCATGCAGAAACGTGCCTGTCAACGCGTGCATATGCACCCGGCCCCCCTGCCGTACCGCGCCCTACTATCGGCTCGCCATGACAGCAGCAGGGAAGCACCAGGTGAGCCGGACCGAGACCACCCGGCGGGCCGCCGGCCGACAGGGCCGGGCCGGCATCAGGGACGTGGCCGCCGCAGCGGGCGTCTCGATCACGACCGTCTCCGACGCGCTCAATGGCAAGGGGCGGCTGCCGGACGCCACCCGCCGCCACGTCCGCGAGGTCGCCGACCGGCTGGGCTACCGCCCCTCCGCCGCCGCCCGCACCCTCCGTACCGGCAAGTCCGGCCTCATCGGCCTGACCGTGACCACGTACGGGGATGAACCTTTCACCTTCACCGAGTTCGCCTACTTCGCCGAGATGGCCAGAGCCGCCACCTCCGCCGCGCTCGCCCGCGGCTACGCCCTCGTCATCCTCCCCGCCACCTCCCGGCACGACGTGTGGTCCAACGTCGCCCTCGACGGCACCGTCGTGATCGACCCCTCGGACCACGACCCGGTCGTCAGCGAGCTCGTGCGCCAGGGCCTCCCGGTGGTCTCGGACGGCCGCCCCGCCGGCACCCTCCCCGTCACCGCCTGGGTGGACAACGACCACGAGGCGGCCGTACTCAACCTGCTCGACCACCTCGCCGCCGCCGGCGCCCGCCGCATCGGGCTGCTGACCGGCACCACCACGGACACCTACACCCGCCTCTCCACCACCGCCTACCTCAACTGGTGCGAGCGCACCGGCCAGGACCCGGTCTACGAGTCCTACCCCGCTCACGACCCGTGCGCCGGCGCCGTCGCGGCCGACCGCCTGCTCGCCCGCCCCGACCGCCCCGACGCCGTCTACGGACTCTTCGACCCCAACGGGACCGACCTGCTGGCCGCCGCCCGGCGCTACGGGCTGCGGGTTCCCGAGGACCTGCTCCTCGTGTGCTGCAGCGAGTCCACCGTCTACGCCAACACCGAACCGCCGATCACGACGCTGTCCCTCAAACCGCGCCGTATCGGCACCGCCGTCGTACAGCTCCTCATCGACGCCATCGAGGGCGTGCACACCGGCCGCCCCGTCGAGCAGGTCGTCCCCACGGAGCTGATCGTCCGTACGTCGTCGCAGCGCAGGAGGCCCCGGACCACGGTCAGTGCGCCCAGGTCACCGGCCCAGGACTGACCGCCGCGCCTCCCGGCAGGCGGGGTCGGGGACCCCGCCGCGCAATTCGACAGTGCCGATTTCGGGAGAAAGCGGCAGGAACGATCGGTTCCGCACAGGATTCACCACCCCTGGTGCGTCACACAGCGCGAGCCGCATTCCTATGATGGGCGCACGACATCACGGATCCTCCGAGCCGGAGGCCAGGGGGATCCGCAGGTGTACGGCAGCGCGACGGTGGTGGAGGGGTCGATGACTCAGGGGGCCGGTCAGGGACCCGCGATGCGGACGGAGACGCTGCGGGACTTCCGGGTGCCGGTCGACGAGTCCCATCCGTACGGCGCGCCCGCGGGACGTCCCGAGGAGGCGCCCGTCTACGGCGAGTACCCCGCCTACTACGGCGAGCCCGCGCCGGGATCGGCGCCTCCGCCGCCCGCACCCCCGGCGCACGCCCCCGTACCGCCGCCGGCTCCGGCCGTACCGCCCGTCCCTGCGCAGCCGCCGGCCGGCGGGCCGCCCGCGCAGGGCAGCGGCCACGCCGACTACACACCCACCCAGCGCGACCTGCCGGTCATCACCCGCGCGGCCGTCGGCGGCCCGGGTGACACCGTCCAGGTCCAGTACGTCCCCCAGGACTCCCCGACCGGGCCCGGGCCGCTCTACGTCGTCGGCGACGTCCACGGCTACCTCGACGAACTCGTCGCCGAGCTGCAGGCGCAGGGCCTCATCGACGCCGACCGGCGCTGGTCCGCGGGCAACGCCCGCCTGTGGTTCCTCGGCGACTTCACCGACCGCGGCCCCGACGGCATCGGCGTGATCGACCTGGTCATGCGGCTCTCCGCCGAGGCAGCCGCCGCGGGCGGCTACTGCAAGGCCCTCATGGGCAACCACGAACTGCTGCTCATCGGCGCCAAGCGGTTCGGCGACACCCCCGTCGCCTCGGGCGCCGGCACCGCGACGTTCCAGGCGGCCTGGCTGCTCAACGGCGGCCAGCGCACCGACATGGAGCGCCTGGAGGACGTCCACCTCCAGTGGATGTCGCGGCTGGACGCCGCCGTCCTCGAGGACGGCCACCTGCTGCTGCACTCGGACACGACCGCGTACCTCGACTACGGCGACTCCGTCGAGGACGTCAACGACACCATCCACGAGCTGCTCAACCGCAACGACGCCGACATCACCTGGGACCTGTTCCGCAAGTTCACCAAGAGGTTCGCCTTCCGCGACGAGGAAACGGGCCCCCAGGCCGTCCGCGAGCTCCTCTCCACCTACGGGGGCAGCCGCATCGTGCACGGCCACAGCCCCATCCCCTACCTGCTCGGCGAGGTCGGCACCGAGGACGGCGACGAGTCCCGCGGCCCGGAGGTGCACGGCCCCCACGTGTACGCGGACGGGCTCGCCATCGCGATGGACGGCGGCGTCACCATGGCCGGCAAGCTCCTGGTGCAGCAACTCCCCCTCCCCGAATGACGCTTGTCACGAGCGGGGCAATTCACGAAACCCCCTGTCACGGCGCGGCATGGGCCCTCTACCATCGCCCTATCCGTAGCAGGCTCTCCTCCGTTTGCGCCGGCTGACCCCGAATCCACGCGGGTAAACCGGCCGCCACGGAGCATCGGGGGATGCACATGAACAGCGCTCCGCACCTGCTGGCCGAGGACCGGCCCGAATTCGACCGGCTCCTCGACGAGGCACTGCGCACCGCACACGAGCGGCCCGAGCTCGCCGCGCTCGGCGAGCGGCTGAGCGCCGGACAACTGCGGGCCATGGCGGTCGGGGCCAGTGCCCTGCTGACCGCCGCGGCAGCGGCCGAGTACGACCACTTCGTGCAGGTGCGCGGCGCACGCCGCACGGAGATCCGCTCCACGCCGCGGTCGGGCGGCCCCGGGGGCGTCGCGGAGGAGAGCGGCGCCGGGCTCAGCGCCGTCGTCGCGGTCCTCGCGCCGGTCCTCGCAGCCGCCGCCATGCTGATCTTCCTGCTGGTCGGCTACGTCCTGAAGGCGATCGAGCCCGAACCCGCCTTCGCGGACACCCTGCTGACGGCGGGGTGGTTCTTCGGGGCGCTGACGGCGGTCACCCTGCTCGGCGCGGTCGTCGGGCTGCTGGTGACCGCCCTGCGGAACCGGGCGACGGAGGTCGTGGCCGGAGCCGAGGACCGGGCTGCGCCCGACGAGGTCTCCCTGGCTCGCGAGGCCTGGCGGCAGGCACTGCTGGAGCGGGGCATCCTGCCGTTCCTGCGGGATGCCCTCGCCGCCCCCGGCGCGGGGCCGGAGCACGCCGCGCCCGGCACGCCGAAGGCCGGGCGCATCCCCGATCTGGGGTACACCCGGCCCGACTTCAGCAGTCCCCGAGCCCCGTCGCAGGGGGCCCGGCCCGGCTACACCGCTCCGGACTTCAGCGGCCCGGAGTTCGGCAGCCCGGGGTTCGGCAGCGCCGGCCGCGAGCCGCTCTGACGAAGTGCGGCCGGCAGCACAGCGCTAGTGCGCGTCCGCCGGACGGAGGTTCATGTCCTCCTGCGCGACCGACTTGTTGGCGAACCGGGCGAGGCCGTTGGCCCCGGCGACCGGCTGCGGGTTGGCCGCCGTCCACACCTCGTTGCAGGTGAGGGAGTCCGGGGTGCCGGGGTTGATGGTGCAGCTCGTCTCGTAGATCTCCCCGCCTGTGGTCAGCACCTCGATGTTGACGATGTTGGCCTGGGAGGAGACCGATACGGCGCATGCGTCGGTCGGGTACGTCTCGCCGGTGTCCGTCAGGTCGTACCAGCGCCAGGGGGTGGGGGCAGGCGTCAGGTCCCGGATGCCGGCATAGGTGACGGTGTCGGAGAGCACCGCCTTGACCTCGCGGGCCGCCGCGGGCCGGACGGCGTCCACGTCGAAGCACTGGCCGCTGGCGCCCTGGGGGCCGGTGGGGCCCGTCGGCCCCGTGGCGCCGCGCGGACCGGTCGGGCCGGTGGCGCCCGTCTTGCCCTTGGGCCCGCGCGGACCGGTAGGACCGACCTTGCACTTGTCGCCGCCGGCGGGCTGGGCGGAGACCGCCGGCGGGTCCGTCGCCTTGTTCGCCGCCGCCAGGTCGCAGTGGTCGCCGGTGTCCGACACCACCGCACCGGCAGGCCCGGGCGCTCCCACGGCGGCGGGGGCGGCGACGGCCGCACCCATGACCAGGGCCAGGGAGGCGAAGGTGCCGCCGGCCAGCCAGCCCGCCCGGCGGGGCAGCGGTCCCAGCGAAGATCGGGTCCTGTCCTCAGAACTCATGTAGCGCTCCTCCTGCACACGGGATCGAATGCCTTCCCGAAGCCCGTACACGAACGCGGACTCCGCGAGGAGACACTCTGTGCAGACCCGCCCGCCACCGCTGACCGGCTCGCCCGCCGGTCATTAAAACGGACGAGAACAAGGGGCCACTTGGCGGTGCGCACGGCAGCCGCGCGGGGCCGCCCTCCGGCGTGCCGCCCGGTGGAGGCGGCGCCGCGTCCCTAGGGTCGGCGGCCGTGAAACCGACCATCTGCCTCTGCATGATCGTGAAGAACGAGTCCGCCGTCATCGAGCGCTGCCTGGACTCCGTGCGGGACCTCATCGACACCTGGGTCATCTCCGACACCGGGTCGACGGACGGCACCCAGGACCTCATCCGCAAGGCGCTGCACGGCATCCCGGGCGAGCTGCACGAGGAGCCCTGGACCGACTTCGGCCACAACCGCAGTCTCAACATCGCGCACGCCCGCGACAAGGCCGACTACCTCCTGCTCCTCGACGCCGACCTCGTCCTGCGGCGCAACGGCCCGCTGCCCGAGCTCACGGCGCAGTCGTACATGCTCCGCCACGAGGGTTCGACGGAGTACCGGATCAAACGGCTGGTCCGCGGCGACCTGCCATGGCGCTACGAAGGGGTCACCCACGAGTACCTGACCTGCGACCGCCCCGGCGAGTACGAGGACCGCCCGAGTGTGCAGGAGAACCTGGACGCGCTCTCTGTCGTGGACCACGCGGACGGAGGCTCGCGCCACGACAAGTTCGAGCGCGACGCCCGGCTGCTCGGGGCCGAGCTGGAGCGGGACCCCTCCAACACGCGGACGGTCTTCTACCTCGCCCAGACGATGCGGGACATGGGCGAGACCGCCGAGGCCATCAGGCTCTACGAGCAGCGCGCCGCCATGGGCGGCTGGGAGGAGGAGGTCTACTACGCCCTGCTCCAGTCCGGCGTCCTGCGCGCCGAGTCCGGCGACTGGCCCGGAGCGATGGACGCCCTCACCCGGGCCTGGGAAACCCGGCCCACCCGGTTGGAGGCCTGCTACGAACTGGCCTCGCGGCTGCGGGTGCAGGGCCGCCACCACTCCGCGCACGCGGTCACCAGTGCCGTCCTGGACCGGCCGGCCCCGCCGGACCTGCTGTTCGTGCACCCCTGGGTGTACCGGTGGGGACTGCTCTTCGAGCACTCGATCACGGCGTACTGGGTCGGTGACATGGACGCCTCGCTGCGTGCCTGCGACCGCCTGCTGGCGCTTTCCGACCTGCCGGAGGTCTACCGCAGGCAGACCGAGGCGAACCGCGGCTTCGCGCTCGCGGGCGGCGGCTCTCCCCTTCCTGTTTCACGTGAAACATCGCCCCAGCAGCCGACCGCGGTCTGACCGGCCTGCACCCGGGTCGCCGGACCTCCCGGCGGGGACCGCCGGGAACGGCAGCGCGGGGCGGGCCCGCGGCTCCCCCCATGGGTCGCGGATCCGCCCCGCCGGTCCCCGGGGGATCAGTCGGCGAGCGGGAGGTACACCCTGTTGCCGCTCGCCGCGAACTCGGCGGACTTCTCCGCCATGCCCGCCTGGATCTCCTCGGCCTTCAGGTCTCCTCCGTGCTCGCGGCGGATGTCCTGCGAGATCTTCATCGAGCAGAACTTCGGACCGCACATGGAGCAGAAGTGCGCGGTCTTGGCCGGCTCGGCCGGGAGGGTCTCGTCGTGGAACTCGCGCGCCGTGTCCGGGTCGAGGGCCAGGTTGAACTGGTCCTCCCACCGGAACTCGAACCGCGCGTCCGACAGGGCGTCGTCCCACTCCTGGGCGCCCGGGTGGCCCTTGGCCAGGTCGGCCGCATGCGCCGCGATCTTGTACGTGATGACGCCCGTCTTGACGTCGTCGCGGTTGGGCAGGCCCAGGTGCTCCTTGGGCGTGACGTAGCAGAGCATCGCCGTGCCCCACCAGGCGATCATCGCGGCGCCGATGCCCGAGGTGATGTGGTCGTAGGCCGGTGCCACGTCCGTGGTGAGCGGGCCGAGCGTGTAGAACGGCGCCTCCTCGCAGATCTCCTGCTGGAGGTCGATGTTCTCCTTGATCTTGTGCATCGGGACGTGCCCGGGGCCCTCGATCATGGTCTGCACATTGTGGCGCTTGGCGATCGTGTTCAGCTCGCCGAGCGTCTTGAGCTCTGCGAACTGCGCCGCGTCGTTGGCATCCGCGATGGAACCGGGGCGCAGGCCGTCACCGAGCGAGTAGGTGACGTCGTACGCCGCGAGGATCTCGCAGAGCTCCTCGAAGTTCGTGTAGAGGAAGTTCTCCTTGTGGTGCGCCAGGCACCAGGCCGCCATGATCGAGCCACCGCGGGAGACGATGCCAGTCTTGCGGCGGGCGGTCAGCGGGACGTACGGCAGCAGCACGCCGGCGTGGACCGTCATGTAGTCGACGCCCTGCTCGGCCTGCTCGATGACCGTGTCCTTGTAGATCTCCCAGGTCAGCTCCTCGGCCTTTCCGTCGACCTTCTCCAGCGCCTGGTAGAGCGGCACGGTGCCGATCGGCACGGGGGAGTTGCGCAGCACCCACTCGCGCGTGGTGTGGATGTTGCGGCCGGTGGAGAGGTCCATGACCGTGTCGGCGCCCCAGCGGGTGGCCCAGGTCATCTTCTCCACCTCCTCCTCGATGGACGAGGTGACGGCGGAGTTGCCGATGTTGGCGTTGACCTTCACCAGGAACCTCTTGCCGATGATCATCGGCTCGATCTCCGGGTGGTTCACGTTGGCCGGCAGGACGGCACGGCCGGCCGCGATCTCCTCGCGGACCACCTCGGGGGAGACGTTCTCGCGGATCGCGACGTACTCCATCTCCGGGGTGACCTCGCCGCGGCGCGCGTACGCGAGCTGCGTGACGGCCTGGCCGTCGCGCCCCCGGCGGGGCAGGCGCGGTCGGCCGGGGAACACCGCGTCGAGGTTCTTGAGGCCCCCGCGCGGCGACGTGTGCTTGATGCCGTCGTCCTCGGGGCGCACCGGGCGGCCCGCGTACTCCTCGGTGTCGCCGCGGCCGATGATCCAGTTCTCGCGCAGCGGGGGCAGCCCGCGGCGCACGTCCGTCTCGATCTGCGGGTCGGTGTACGGCCCGGACGTGTCGTAGAGCGTCACGTCCTTGCCGTTGGTGAGGTGGACCTGGCGAACCGGCACGCGGATGTCGGGGCGGGAGCCCGCGACATAACCCTTGTGCCAGCCCGGCTGGCGCTCGGTCTGGCCGTCGGCGTCCCGGCCGGCGGCAGGCGTGCGTGCGTCCTGAATGGTCATGAGACCTGATCTCCCTACGCCGGCATTACCCGGTAACAGGTTCGGCGGTCGGCGCAGCCTCCTCCCGTACGCATGTCCGCGCGTACGGTGATCAGCGCCCTCTCAGCCCGGTGCTCCGAGCTCCCGCGTTGTGCAAAGGTGCCCCCACGCTAGCGTCATCTGTGGCGTGCTGAACAGTGGGCCCCCTCATCTCTTGCGATGATCAGCCGGTGACGCCCTCGACGACGCCCCCCGGCGAGCCCATCGATCCGCACGAGCCCCCGCCCTCGGGCGGCCGTGCACCGAACGGCCGCGGCCACTCCCACGAACCGGGCCACTCCCACGGCCACGGGCACGGGCACGGGCACAGCCACGGGCACGGGCCGGCGGCGCCCGTCTCGAAGCACCTGCGCAAGGTCATCGCCGCCGTGCTGATCCCGTTCGCCGCCGCCGTGTTCGTCGGCATGGCCGTGCTCTGGCCGAACGGCGCTCCCGCGCACGAGCGCTCCGGGGTGGGCTTCGACCGCCAGACGGAGCAGGCCCGCGTGGTCGCGCTGGAGACCGTCGACTGCAAATCGGTGAACGCCTCCCAGGTGCCGCCGACGGGCGACACCTCCACCCCCTCGGGCCGCGAGGCGGTCGCCCGGCAGAACGGATCCTGCAAGAAGGCCACGGTCGAGGTCGGCACCGGGCCCGACAAGGGGCGGACCTTCTTCGAAATCGTCCAGCCGGGCGCGCCGCGCCAGTTGGCCGACGGACAGGAGGTCGTCGTGGCCTACGCCCCGGACGCGCCCCGCGACCTCCAGTACTCGGTCATCGACGTCAACCGCAAGCTGCCGCTGGCCGTGCTCGCCGGCCTCTTCGCGCTCGTCGTGGTCCTGGTGGGCCGCATGCGCGGGCTGTTCGCGCTGATCTCGCTCGCCATCAGCTTCACCGTGCTGACGCTGTTCATCCTGCCGGCGATCCTGCAGGGCGCCAATCCGCTGCTCGTGGCGGTCATCGGAGCCAGTGCCATCATGCTGGTCGCCCTCTACATGTGCCACGGCCTGACCGCCCGGACCTCGGTCGCGGTCCTGGGCACACTGGTGTCCCTGCTGCTGATCGGCCTGCTGGGCTCGGTGTTCATCGACTGGGCGTTCCTCAGCGGCAACACCGACGACAACACCGGGCTGATCCACGGCCTCTACCCGGAGATCGACATGAGCGGCCTGCTCCTCGCGGGCGTCATCATCGGATCGTTGGGCGTTCTCGACGATGTGACGGTCACCCAGACGTCGGCCGTGTGGGAACTCCACCAGGCGGATCCGTCGATGGGACCGCGGGCCGTCTACCTCGCGGCCATCCGCATCGGCCGGGACCACATCGCGTCGGTGGTCAACACGCTGGTCCTGGCCTACGCGGGCGCGGCGCTGCCACTGCTGCTGCTGTTCTCGATCGCGAACAGCAGCATGGGGTCGGTGGCAAACAGCGAGCTCGTCGCGGAGGAGATCGTGCGAACCCTGGTGGGGTCGATCGGCCTGGTGGCCTCGGTGCCGGTGACCACGGCCCTGGCGGCGCTGGTCGTCTCCGCGGACCGGCCCGGCTCCCAGGGCGCCGGCGGCACACCCGCGGCGGGCCGGGGCGGTCGGGGGCGCCGGCGCAAGCGCTGATCCGGCCGCGTCCGCCGGGCTAGCCCGCGTTCTGCTCGTTCTGCCGCGCCTCGGACAGGATTCGGTCGAGGGCTTCGTCCAGGCTGCCCTCGAAGTCGCCGAGGCTGCGCTCCTGCCCGAGCGGAACGATCCGGTCGGTGCGGTCGAGGAAGGCGACGAGCGGGGCGGCGCCGGCCCGGAACAGCGCCCGGTCGCTGCCGACCTGCAGCCGGATGTGGACGTCCGACAACTCGTCGGGAGAGGTGGGGGCGACGTGCACATCGCCCTCGCCGCACGGCTTGTTGATGCCGTCGAGGAGGAGTTCCCGCCCGAACGCCCAGGTCACCGGGGCATCCCCGGGAAGGTGGAAGGTCAGGCGCACCGCATACGGATCGCCGGCGTCGTACCGGAGCTCCACCGGGATCCGGAACGAGAGCTCCTCGGAAACGAGGAAGCTCATCATGACCTCTGCCTGAACCGATTCGCGCATTGCCTACCCCGCTGTCGTGGAAGTGGCCAGGAATGACCCCCCGAGACCCTCTTGACAAGGGTGGTGGAAGCCATCGCGGATCACAAGGAGTGAGTTTTCAGATACTGATAGAGAACGAGAGGGTGCTCAACAGCGCGCCTACTTCACTCCGTAGTCGTCCGACTACACAGGGCAACTTGTCAGCCTGGTGCAAGGGGAGAGAAATCGCCATGGTCGCGGCGGCGTCCCCTGCGGTGATCGGGATGGCCGCGCACACCGTGCCCAGCGCGTACTCCTGGTGCTCCGTCACGGGCTGCATGCGGCCGAGCGATCCGATGCGCTGCTCCAGCGCGCGCTGGTCCCTGACCGTGTACGGGGTGATGGCCTCGACGGGGTGCCGGTCGTAGTAGTCCCGGCGGGTCTCCTCGTCGAGCTGGGCCAGCAGGCACTGGCCGATCGCGTGGGCGTGGCCCGTGGCGCGGAAGTCCGCCCACTCCTCCACCGCCGGGTCGGAGGGCGTGTCCGAGACGCCCACCACCTCGATCTCCCCGTCCCGGAACACCGCGAAGTACACGGGGGCGCCGACCGCGTCGCGGAAGTGGGCCAGCGAGTCGAGAATCATGCTGCGACGTTTCTGCTGCATCCCGCCGCCCGCCAGCCGTCCGGCCGCGGCCCCGAGGACGAACACGCCGCCCTCGCGGCGCAGGTATCCCTCGTAGGTGAGCGTGCGCAGCAGGTGGTACGCGGTGGGCAGCGGGAGGCCGGCCTCACGCGCGAGCTGTTTCGCCGGGGCTCCCCCGCTGTGGGAGCCCGCTGCTTCGAGCAGCCGCAGCGCCCGCTGCACCGAACCGATCAGCGTGGACACACCGGCATTGTGAACCGGAGACACAGCTCACCCCCAGGCCTGGCGGCGGGCCAGGGGAGCCCGCCCTGCGGGGGCCGCCCCCGCCACACGCCGCGGGTCCTGGGGGTCATGCTCGGGCCATGAGTGGCATAGCCGCAGGTCACAGCGGTGCTTTCGGCGTTCGCTCCCAGGAGCGGCACAGGCGCGACTCTATCCACCGTCGCGCGCGCCGCGAGTTTCCGCGTGCCCCACGTTCCCCCACTCGGGTTAACCGCGGCGGACGCCGCACTCGCCCCGCGGAGCCGCCCCGGCCGCCGCTACCAGTCGCGTGAGGAGGACTTCGTGCTGCTCCCGCCGAACTTCTTCACCAGGAAGACCAGTCCGCCGACCAGCGCCGCGAACAGCAGCAGCTTGAAGGCGAACCCGATCAGGGCACCGAGGATGCTCGTGATGACGCCGCCGAAGACGAACAGCACCAGAAGGGGGATCGCAACCCACTTCACCCACCAGGGCATGCCGGCGAACGTCTCTCGGATGCCGTCCATTGCTCGACCTCTTCCTCTTCCGCCCGCGTGGCCGCGTGCGCGTCGCATGTCGTCGTACGGTCGTGTTTCCTGACTCGATGCTAGGAGGGCGCGGACGCCGGCGGGGGCCCGCGAGCCCCCGGAGTCCCCTGATCCGGCCCTTAGGGGACTCCGGGGCCCGACCCGGAGGCGGACCCTGCGCGGATCCGGTGCCAAGCGGTCAGGCCTCCGGCGGAGAGAACACCACCAGCACCTTCAGGTCCTCGCTGATGTGGTGGAACTTGTGCGGGACCCCGGCCGGCACGTAGACGACACTGCCCCGGGCCACCGTTGTCGTCTCCTCCCCGACCGTGATCGAGGCTCGGCCGCTCACGACGAAGTACACCTCGTCCTGGCGGTGCGGCTGCTGCGGGTCGCTCTGGCCGGCGTCGAGCGCGTACAGGCCGACCGACATGTTCGGCTCGCGCAGGAACTGCAGGTAGGCGCCGTCGTTCGCGAGGCGCTCCGCCTCGAGCTCGTCCAGCCGGAAGGCCTTCATCGTCGTTGTGCCCCTCGTGTTCTCGCGTCCCGGCATCGGCGGATCCGCCGATGTCCCAGCGGGATCTTCTCTGCCACGATCAGACACATGACGAATTTCGTAGTCAAGACGCTGGCGAACGCCGCCGCCCTCGCCGTGGCCATCTGGCTGGTCTCCGGCATCACGCTGGACGACCACTCCAGCTCCCTGGGGCACAGGACGCTGACCCTGGTGCTGGTCGCCCTGGTCTTCGGCCTGGTCAACCTCATCGTCAAGCCGGTCGTGAAGTTCCTGTCGCTGCCGCTGTTCGTCCTCACCCTGGGCCTGTTCACCCTCGTCGTGAACGCCCTCATGCTGCTCCTGACGTCCTGGCTGGCCAAGCAGCTCGACCTCAGCTTCCACGTCGAGGGCTTCTGGAGCGCCCTCCTCGGCGGCCTGATCATCTCCGTCGTGTCATGGGCAGTGAACCTGGCCCTGCCCGACAAGGACTGACCGGCCGCAGGGCCCGCCCACCGCGAAGGAGCACACGCATGATCGGGAACGACCGCACCGAGGGCCGGGCCCCCGCACCCGCCCCGGCGGGGGAGGGCACCCGCGCCGTGCGCGCAGGCCTTCCGGAGCCGGTGAAGAACGAGCCGCCGCTGCCCGGCCCCGTCTTCGCCGCCCACTTCCACCTCCCCGGGGAGGTGGAGGGCCCGTACACCTACGGGCGGGACACCAACCCCACCTGGACCCTGCTGGAGCAGGCCATCGGCGAGCTGGAGGCGCCCGGCGCGGACGGCGCGCAGACCGTGGTCTTCGCCTCCGGCATGGCCGCGGTCTCCGCCGTCCTCCTCTCCCAGTCCCGGGCCGGCGACACCGTCGTCCTGCCCGACGACGGCTACCAGGCACTGCCCCTGATCCGCGAGCAGCTCGCGGCGTACGGGGTCCGCGTCCGCACCGCCCCCACCGGCGGCGACGCCCAGCTCACCGCCCTGGACGGCGCCAGGCTGCTGTGGATCGAGACGCCCTCCAATCCCGGACTGGACGTCTGCGACGTACGGCGCCTGGCCGAGGCGGCACGGGCGGGCGGCACCCTGGTGGCCGTCGACAACACCCTCGCCACCCCGCTCGGGCAGCGGCCGCTGGAGCTCGGCGCCGACTTCTCCGTGGCCAGCGGAACCAAGGGGCTGACCGGCCACGGCGATGTCCTGCTCGGCTACGTCGTCTGCCGCGACCCGGAACTCGCAGCGGGCATCCGGCGCTGGCGCAAGATCATCGGCGCCATCCCGGGCCCCATGGAGGCCTGGCTGGCCCACCGCTCCCTGGCCACCCTCCAACTGCGCACCCACCGCCAGTGGTCCAACGCCCTGGCCGTCGCCGAGGCCCTGGCCGGACGGGCCGAGGTCACCGGGCTCCGACACCCGGGACTGCCCGGCGACCCCTCGCACGCCACGGCCGCCCGCCAGATGCAGGGCTTCGGCTCGGTCGTCTCCTTCACGCTGCCCGACCGGGCCCACGCCGAGCGGTTCATGGCGGCACTGCGCCTGGTCGAGGACGCGACGAGCTTCGGCGGCGTCCGGTCCACCGCGGAACGGCGGCGCAGGTGGGGCGGCGACGCCGTCCCGGAGGGCTTCATCCGCTTCTCCGCCGGCATCGAGGACGGGGTGGACCTGGTCGCGGACGTGCTGCGGGCCCTCGACGACGCGGCCGCGGACGCGTCCTGAGCAGGCGCGGAAGGCGGTCCGAGCCTCCCCCCTCCTGGCTCGGACCGCCTTCGGGTTCCACGCAAGAACCACGCGTTCCAGGCTAGTTGACCCTGCGTCAGAGTCCAATCACCGTAGCGACAGGGGCCTATCGGCATATTTATAGTGGAAGGCCCACCGAGAGGGGCCGCCATGGACCTGGCCCTGCTGCGCACTTTCGTGGCCGTGCACCGGGCGGGCTCGTTCACCCGGGCCGCCGCCCTGCTCGGGCTGTCGCAGCCCGCCGTCACCTCGCAGATCCGGACGCTCGAACGCCAGCTGGGACGCCCCCTGTTCCACCGGCGCTCCCGCGGCGTCACGCCAACCGCCGTCGGCGACGAGCTCGCCCACAAGGCCGCCCCGCACCTCGACGCCCTGTTGCGGATCACCGAGGCCGAGCGGGAGGCGGCCGGCGCCCAGCGGACGCTGCACCTCGCCGGTCCGCCCGAGTTCCTCTCCCTGCGGGTCCTGCCCGCGCTCGCTCCGCTCGTCGGCCAGGGCCACACCCTGCGCACGGCTCTGCGGACCGACGCAGCAGAAGCCCTCGACGGCCTCGCCTCCGGCCACCACGACCTCGTCACCACGACCGTCCGACCGCGCGGCGGCCTCTTCACCGCCACCGCCCTCTGCGACGAGGAGCACCTCCTGGTCGCCGCCCCGTACTGGGCGGCGCTCGTCGACCCGGAACGGCTGCGCGACACCGGGCCGGCCGCCCTCGCCGGCATTCCGCTGATCGAAGTGCACGAGAGCATGCCGCTGGCCACGCGGTACTGGGCGGCCGTCTTCGAGAGCCGCCCCGACACCCGGCCCGACGCCGCGACCGTCGTCGTCCCCGACCTGCGGGCCGTGCTGGAGTGCGTACGGGCGGGCGCCGGGCTCGCCGTACTGCCCCGCTACCTGTGCCGGGAGGCCCTCGACCGGGGCGAGGTCGTCGCCCTGCCCGAGCCTCCCGTCCCGCCGCTGCGCACCTGGTTCCTCGTCGTCCGCACCGGAAGCCTCGCACTCGCCCACCTGTCCCGCGCCCACGAGCTGCTGGTGGGGGCGGCGGCGCACTGGTGAACCGGCGCATTCCGGCCGCCGGCGCGTTTCAGAACCGTGGTCCCGGGCCACTCTTTCCCCATGACCGAACGTCCCGTGGTCAAACGCACCGCCCGCGCGATCCTGCTCGACGGTGACGACCTGATCCTCATCAAGCGCACCAAGCCCGGCGTCGACCCCTACTGGCTCACTCCCGGCGGCGGCGTCGAGCCCACCGACGCCACCGTCGTCGACGCCCTCCACCGCGAGGTCCACGAGGAGCTCGGCGCCAAGATCACCGATGTGGTGCCCTGCTTCGTGGACACCGTCGAGCACATTGCCGAGGGCGGCGTGACCGGGGTGAAGGTGCAGCACTTCTTCGTCTGCCGCCTCGCCGCGATGGACCCGGGCCAGCGGCACGGCCCCGAGGTCGACCAGCCCGAGGGCGAGTACGAGATCGTCCGCGTGCCGTTCAGCCGGGTCGGCATCGCCGCCGTCCACCTCGTCCCGCTGTCCCTGCGCCACTACCTCGACGGCAACATCGAGGGGGTCCGGGCCATGCACGCGCCCGATCTGGGCTGAGCCCATGCGGCCGGCCGGTTCCGGGGGCCAGGGCGTCAGCCGGCCGCGCCCACCAGGTCGCCGACCGCGTCGTAGCGGATACGGTCCTGCGGGATGCCGATCCGCCGCAGCTCGTCCACCCCGCTGCGGATCATCGCCGGCGGCCCCGAGACGAAAGCGTCGTACGAACTCCACGGCCCGTGCTCGCCCACGGCCTGGGGGAGCTGCCCGGCCAGCCCTTCGCCGACCACCGGGCGCACCGACAGCCAGGGGTGCGAGCGCTGGAGGCCCAGCAGGGTGTCCTTGTCGTAGAGGTCCCCGTCGCTGCGCGCCCCGAAGAAGACCTCCACCGGCCGGCGCTCGCCGTGTTCAGCCACGTCCTCGATCAGTGCCTTGATCGGGGCGATCCCCGTGCCGCCGCCCAGGCAGAGCATGCCGTTGTCGGTGCTGTGGTCGACCACCATGGAGCCGGCAGGGGGGCCGAGCCGGAGCACGTCGCCCGGCCGGGCGTGGCGCACCAGGGCATTGGAGACCCAGCCCGCTGGCACGGCCTTCACGTGGAAGGAGAGCAGCCCGTCGGCCCGCGGCGCGGAGGCGAAGGAGTAGTGGCGCCAGACCCGGGGCCACCACGGGGTCTCCAGGCTCGTGTACTGGCCTGCCACGAAGGGGTACGGCTGATCGGGGCGGACCGTCAGCACCGCGATGTCCGGGGTGCGCAGCTCGTGGGAGACGACCTCCGCGTGCCACCAGGCAGGGGACGTCCGCTCGTCCTCGGCAGCCGCGTCGATCATCGTCTGGGAAATGGCGGTGTACGCCCGCACCCACGCCGCTTCCGCCTCGGCTCCCCAGCTGGCGGTCGCGTGGCGGGCCAGCGCGCCGATCAGCGCCTCGCCGACCACCGGATAGTGGGCGGGCTGTGTGCCGTACTTGCGGTGGCCCGTGCCCAGGCGCCGCAGGTAGGGGGTGAGCACGCCGGGGTCGTCGATGTGCTCGGCGGCGGTCAGCAGCGCCTTGAGGAGCCGATCGCGCTGGGTGTCCATCGCGACGGGGAACATGTCCCGCAGTTCCGGGTGCCGGGTGAAGACCAGGGCGTAGAAGTAGGACGTCACCCGGTCGGCGACGGGGGCGATCTCCTCCAGCGTCCGGCGGATGAGCAGTGCATCCGGGGACGGTTCGGCCCGACCGCTCCCGGGCGGTATCCGGGTCGCGGGTCTGGCCGGTCTGGTGGGCGGAGCGTCCATGCGGTGCCTCGCTTCGAGCATCTCGGTCGACAAGCACGCCACGGCCTTCGATCCGTGGTTCCGGGTCCCACAGCCTGCCAGCCGATCGAAAACACCCGCGGGGGATTGGGGAAAGTCAGCGTTCCCTACGCTCTTTCCTCCTAAGATGCTGCGACTCCCGGGCGTGCCGCGGCCACGAGCTGGTAGGCCTCCCTGAGGTCCCGGCCCTCGTAGACGTGCGTCGCCCGTTCGGCAAGGAACGGGCGGGCGTTGACCGCAACCGACACCGGCACGGCTTCGAAGAGCACCTCGTCCGTCGCCGAGTCCCCGTACGCCACGCAGTCGGTCCGGGCAAGCCCGAACCGCTCGCACAGCCGGTCCGCCACAGTGACCTTGTCCTTTGGCGTCAGGATGCCCGCCACATCCATCGGGCCGATGAACGGGACCTGCGGAAAGAGCGAGCCGTGGGCGGCGTGCGCGCCCCACTCCAGCAGCAGCTCAACGAAGAACGACGGTGACAGCGAGACCACGGCGCAGAACTCGCCGCGTTCCCTGATCTCCGACCACACCTCCTGGATGCCCGACAGCCAGGGGGAGCCGTCGAAGGCCGCACGGACATGCGCCGTCGTCAGCTCCGCCCACAGCGCGTGCACCGCGAGGGAGAACTGCGGCGGGTCCAGCTTTCGGGCGCTGAAGGCCCGTTCCAGTTCCGCGATCTCGGCACCCAGGCCGAGCTGCCGGGAGATCTCGACCGGCGCCGCCGATCCGTACATCAGGGTGCCGTCGAGGTCGAACAGGTGCAGGCGCGTCATGCCAGGGAGGCTAACGGCTGGTTTCACGTGAAACGGCGGGTTCCACGGGAAACCCGGACGTGGTTTCACGTGAAACACCGCCAGGTTTCACGTGAAACATCAGCCGGTTCACCGGCGAACTTCGGCCGAATTCCCCTGGACGCCCCTCCCTCGATGATCCAGTCTGGCCGGGTGACACCACCACACCTCACCGACCTGCCGATCCGGGCGCTGACCGTGGACGACCTCCGCCGCTGCGCCGACCTGTCCCAAGACCGCGGCTGGCCGCGCGAGGACCACAAGTGGGGACTCCTCCTCGCCGCAGGCGCCGGATACGGCATCGATGCTCCCGACGGAGCGGGGCTCGCCGCGGCTTGCGTCGTCACCTCGTACGGACCCGCCCCCGATGAGCCCGAACTGGCGGCGATCGGGATGGTCCTGGTGGCCGACCGGTACGCCCGCCGCGGCCTCGGACGCCGGCTGATGACCCATGTCTGCGACGACGTCCTGAAGGATGTCCCGCTCACCCTCCATGCCACGCCCCACGGCCGGCCCCTCTACGAGGAACTCGGCTTCGCCGCGACGGGGCGGGCCGAAATGCTGAGGGGCTCCTTCCGCCCCGGCCCCGCAGGGACGGATCCGGCCGCGGCCGTGGTGCGCCCGGCCGCCGGCGAGGACATTCCGCGGATCGTGCGCCTCGACACCGAGGTCTTCGGAGCCGACCGCACCCACATGGTCACGCGGCTTCCGGCGTTCGCGGACCGCCTGCTCGTCGCCGAGGACGGAGCGGGCCGGCTCATCGGCTACGCGGCCATGTGGCCCAACATGGAGACCCATGTGATCGGCCCGCTGATCGCACGGGACACCGAGGCCGCGAAGGCCCTGACGACCGCGCTCGCCGCCCTGACCGACCGGCCCCTGCGCACGGACGTCGACGTACGCCACGAGGAGTTCATCGCCTGGCTCAGGCAGCACGGCCTGGAGACCGTCGCCTTCAACGCGGTCATGACCCGCACCCTCCCCTCCCTTCCCGGCGACTGGACCCGACGCTGGGCCCCGCTCACCGTGGCCGCCGGCTGAGAAAGGAAACCCCGTGTCCGACCTGCCCGAGGCCGTCATCCGCCCGGCATCCGAAGAGGACCTTCCGGCCATCGTCGCCATGCTCGCCGACGATCCCCTGGGCGCCGCGCGCGAGTCGCCGGACGACCTCTCCCCCTACCGGGCGGCCTATCGGCAGCTCGCCGCGGACCCGAACCAGCACGTGATGGTCGCGGTCCGCGACGGTCGCGTGGTGGGCACCCTCCAGCTGACCTTCATCCCGGGCCTGTCCCGCAAGGGCGCCATGCGCTCGGTCATCGAGGGCGTCCGCGTCCACGCCGACGAACGGGGCAGCGGTCTCGGCACCCGGTTCATCGAGTGGGCGGTCGAGCGGTCCCGGGAGGAGGGCTGCCGGCTGGTGCAGCTCACGTCGGACGTGACGCGCAAGGACGCCCACCGCTTCTACGAGCGGCTCGGCTTCACCGCCTCCCACGTCGGCTTCAAGCTCGCCCTCTGACCGACTGCGGCTCAGCCGATGCCGCGCCAGCCCTGCGGGTCCACTCCGCCGGGGACGGGCGCCTCGGGATCGTAGGGCTGCCGGGTGAACACGAACGAGCCGAGGTCGAGGTGGCTCACCGCGCCGTCCGGCCCGCGCACGGCACGGAGGGTCTCGCCCGCGTAGTAGCCGGACAGGCCGACCCAGCTGCCGTCGGGCCGCGGACGGAACCGGGCGGCTCGGCCCTGCACCGCCACCGGGCCGAGCTCCAGGTGGCCGTCGGAGCGCAGCCGCACCACGTGCGCGGCCGTCCCCCAGTACCAGGGACCGCACACCTCCAGGGCCACCGGGTCCGCCTCCGCGAAGGGCTTCCACGGGGCGGGGATCCGCGGCTCCGCCTCGGCCACGAGGTGCAGCAGCTCCGCCGCGACCGTCGCAGCGGGCAGGCCCGACGTGCAGTTGGCGAGCACGACCGCCGACACATCGTCAGCCGCGCTCAGCCACAGGCCGGCGACGAAGCCGGGCAGCGAGCCGCTGTGTCCGGCGATCCGCCGGGCGCCGCTCTGCACGAGCTGCAGGCCCAGCCCGTACCCGAGGTCGGCGAGCCCCGGCTCCGGCGGCGACGCCGCGACGGCCATCTCCGCGACCGCCGCCGCGTCGAGGACGCGGTCGTCGCCGTGGATCAGGAACTGCCCGAACCGTGCCAGGTCCCGGGTCGTGGACCACAGCTGGCCCGCCGGGGCCATCAGGCCCAGGTCCTCCGCGGGTTCGGGAAGCATCACGTCGGCCCACGGGTGGACGGCCCAGCCGTCCGCATACGGCGCCTGGGGCTGCACCGTGGTGCGGTCCAGGCCGAGGGGCTCCAGCACCTCCGCGCGGAGGACCTCCTCCCACGGCTTGCCCCGCAGCGCTTCGACGAGCGAACCGAGCAGTGTGTAGCCCGGATTGGAGTAGTGGTGGCGGCGGCCCGGCTCGAACCGGAAGGGCTCCTCTCCGAGCACGTCCGCGAGTTCCGGGCGGAGCGCCGCGGACGAGCGCTCCCACCACTCTCCGGGGGTCTCGGCGGCCAGCCCGCCCGTGTGGGACAGCAGTTGGGCGACGGTCACCTCGCCGGCACCGGTTCCCGGCAGGTGCTTCTCGACCGGATCGGCCAGGGCCAGAAGCCCCTCGTCACGCAGGCGCATCACGAGCACCGCGGTGAACGTCTTGGTGATGGAGCCGATCCGGTACTGCACGTTCCCGTCGGGGCCGCGTCCCTCCGCCGACGTGCGTGCACCCTCCCAGACGACCGCGCCCCCGCGGGCCACCGCGGCGACCAGCGAGGGCGCCCGGCCCTCGCTCTGGGCCGCGGCGATCCGGTGGAGCAGCGCGCGCCGGGTTGCGGGGAGCAGGTGCAGTTCGTCAGGAAGGGCGTCCATGCCCCGGATGCTACGTGTTGGCCATGTCCACGAACCGCGAATAGTGGCCCTGGAAGGCCACCGTGATCGTCGCGGTCGGACCGTTTCGGTGCTTGGCCACGATCAGGTCCGCCTCGCCGGCGCGCGGCGACTCCTTCTCGTACGCGTCCTCGCGGTGCAGCAGGATGACCATGTCGGCGTCCTGCTCGATGGAGCCGGACTCACGCAGGTCGGAGACCATCGGCTTCTTGTCGGTGCGCTGCTCGGGGCCTCGGTTCAGCTGGGAGAGCGCGATCACGGGCACCTCCAGCTCCTTTGCGAGGAGCTTGAGGTTTCGGGACATGTCCGAGACCTCCTGCTGGCGGCTCTCGGGCCGGCGGGAGCCGCCCGACTGCATCAGCTGGAGGTAGTCGATGACCACCAGGGCAAGGTCGTTGCGCTGCTTGAGGCGGCGGCACTTCGCCCGGATCTCCATCATCGACAGGTTCGGGGAGTCGTCGATGTAGAGCGGGGCGGCCGAGACGTCGGGCATCCTGCGGGCCAGGCGGGTCCAGTCGTCGTCGGTCATGGTGCCGGAGCGCATGTGGTGCAGGGCCACCCGGGCCTCCGCGGACAGCAGGCGCATCGCGATCTCGTTGCGCCCCATCTCGAGCGAGAAGATGACGCTGGGCAGGTTGCTCTTGATGGAACAGGCGCGCGCGAAGTCCAGGGCGAGGGTCGACTTGCCCATGGCGGGACGGGCGGCGATGACGATCATCTGGCCGGGGTGCAGGCCGTTGGTGAGGGAGTCGAGGTCGGTGAAGCCGGTCGGGACGCCGGACATCTGGCCGCTGCGCGAGCCGATGGCCTCGATCTCGTCGAGCGCGCCCTCCATGATGTCGCCGAGCGGAAGGTAGTCCTCGGAGGTGCGCTGCTCCGTGACGGCGTAGATCTCGGCCTGGGCGCTGTTGACGATCTCGTCGACGTCTCCGTCGGCCGCGTACCCCATCTGCGTGATCTTCGTACCGGCCGCCACCAGGCGGCGCAGGACGGCGCGCTCGTGGACGATCTCCGCGTAGTAGGAGGCGTTCGCGGCCGTCGGGACCGACTGGACCAGTGTGTGGAGATAGGAGACGCCGCCGACCTTGCCGATCTCGCCGCGCCGGGTGAGCTCGGCGCCGACCGTGATCGGGTCGGCGGGCTCGCCCTTGGCGTACAGGTCGAGGATGGCCTGGTAGATCGTCTCGTGGGAGGGCCGGTAGAAGTCGTGGCCCTTGATGATCTCGACGACGTCCGCGATGGCGTCCTTGGAGAGCAGCATGCCGCCGAGCACGGACTGCTCGGCGTCGAGGTCCTGGGGCGGGACCCGCTCGAAGCCGCCGCCGTCCCAGGCGCCGCCCTCGCGGGCGTCCCCGCGCTGCTCGTCCCCGCGGCCGCGGCCGTCCCCGCCGCGGCGCGAGCGGGTGGGCAGACGGTCACCCGGACCGCTGTCGGCCCAGGGGTCGTCCGTGGGCTCGGGCATACTCACCGGGCCGCCTCCTCCCGTCCGCAGCGCGGACCTCGCCGTGCCGGTCTTCGTACGGCACGGCTCTGACATTCGGGACACCCGATCCGCTCGCGGCGGGTCGGGCAACGCACAACGGTAGGCCCGGAGGCGGCATCAGCCAATCTTGTTATCCACAGGCTGTGTGGATGAGATGTGGACGACCGAGCCAATGCTGTGGGTAACTCGCCCGAAGCTGTGCACGGACCGGGGGACAGCGCTGTGGACAAAATCACCCATCACCCCTTGCCACAGCCCTGACCTGCATTTTCTTCGACAACAGCCCACGCCGGAGAAAAATCTCGGCACCTTCCCCCAGATCGCCTCGGACGAGGTGCCACGCACACCCGAGCACATCCACAGGTAAGGATCTGAACGCCCTTGCGTCTATTACCTGTGGAAGATTAGATTGAGCCCATGACCCAAGCCCTCGAACCGCGGAAGGCGACCCCGCGACGGCACGACCGCGAGATCCTCGCCCTTGCCGTCCCGGCCTTCGGTGCACTCGTCGCCGAGCCCCTGTTCGTGCTGGCCGACAGCGCCATCGTGGGGCACCTCGGCACCCCCCAGCTGGCCGGCCTCGGCATCGCCGCCGCCCTCCTCACCACCGCGGTGAGCGTGTTCGTGTTCCTCGCCTACGCCACCACCGCGGCCGTCTCCCGGCGCGTCGGCGCGGGTGACCTCAAGGCCGCCATCCGCCAGGGCATGGACGGGATCTGGCTCGCCCTGCTGCTCGGGGCGGCCGTTGCCGCCGCGGTCCTGCCCACCGCGCCCCGGCTGGTCTCGCTCCTGGGCGCCTCCGACACCGTCGCCCCGTACGCCACGACGTACCTGCGGATCTCCGCGCTCGGCATCCCCGCGATGCTGATGGTCCTGGCGGCCACCGGAGTCATCCGGGGCCTGCAGGACACCAGGACCCCGCTCTACGTGGCCGTAGGCGGCTTCGCCCTCAACGCCGGCCTGAACGCCGCCCTCGTCTACGGGGCCGGCCTCGGCATCGCGGGCTCCGCGTGGGGCACGGTCCTCGCCCAGTTCGCCATGGCCGGCGCCTACCTCGTCGTGGTCGTCCGCGGTGCCCGCCGGCACGGGGCCTCCCTGCGCCCCGATGCGGCGGGGATCCGGGCCTGCGCGCAGGCCGGCGCGCCCCTGCTGGTGCGGACGCTCTCCCTGCGCGCCGTCCTGATGATCGCCACGTTCGTGGCCGCGCGCCTCGGCGACGCCGATGTCGCCGCCCACCAGATCCTGCTCTCCCTGTGGAGCCTGCTCGCCTTCGCCCTCGACGCCATCGCCATCGCAGGCCAGGCCATCATCGGCCGGTACCTGGGCGCCGGGGACACCGACGGGGCCAAGGCCGTGTGCCGCCGCATGGTGCAGTGGGGCATTGTCTCGGGCACCGTCCTCGGCCTCCTGCTGGCCGCCGCCCGCCCACTGATCGTCCCGCTCTTCACCACCGACCCCGCGGTGGAGGAGGCGCTGCTGCCGGCCCTGCTCGTCGTGGCCGCCTCGCAGCCGGTCGCCGGGATCGTCTTCGTCCTCGACGGCGTCCTCATGGGGGCCGGGGACGGCCGCTACCTCGCCTGGGCCATGCTGGCCACCCTGGCGGTGTTCGCCCCGGCCGCCCTGCTCGTACCGGTACTGGGCGGCGGCCTCATGGCCCTGTGGATGGCGATGACATTGATGATGCTGGTCCGCATGGCGACCCTCCAGCTGCGGACCCGCTCCGGGCGCTGGGCCGTCGCCGGGGCGACCCGCTGACAGCCGACGCATGTTTCACGTGAAACACGGCAAAGGGCCGCACCCCGAGAGGTGCGGCCCTTCGTACGCGGCACTCAGGCGGCGACGACCTCGACGCCCACGTTCGCGGCGACCTCGGCGTGCAGACGCACGGAGACCTGGTACGAACCGAGGGTCTTGATCGGAGCAGCCAGCTCGACGCGGCGCTTGTCGACCTTCGGACCACCGGAAGCCTCGATCGCCGTGGCGATGTCGGCCGGGGTCACGGAGCCGAAGAGGCGGCCGGCGTCACCCGAGCGGGTGGCCAGACGGACCTTCGTGCCCTCGAGCTTGGCCTTGACCTCGTTGGCCTGCTCGATGGTCGCAATCTCGTGGATCTTGCGGGCGCGGCGGATCTGCGCCACGTCCTTCTCGCCACCCTTGGTCCAACGGATCGCGAAACCACGCGGGACCAGGTAGTTGCGAGCGTAGCCGTCCTTGACGTCGACGACGTCGCCGGCGGCACCGAGGCCCGAGACCTCCTGGGTCAGGATGATCTTCATGTGTCGGTCACCCTTTCCTTATCGCGCGGTGGACGTGTAGGGCAGCAGCGCCATCTCACGGCTGTTCTTCACGGCCGTGGCGACGTCACGCTGGTGCTGCGTGCAGTTGCCGGTAACGCGGCGGGCACGGATCTTGCCGCGGTCGGAAATGAACTTCCGCAGCATGTTCGTGTCCTTGTAGTCCACGTACGCGGTCTTGTCCTTGCAGAACGCGCAGACCTTCTTCTTCGGCTTGCGCACAGGCGGCTTCGCCATGGTGTCTCTCCTGTGTGATCAAGAAGTGGGGATGCGAGCTTCCCTAGAAGGGAGGCTCGTCCGAGTAGCCGCCGCCGGAGCTTCCGCCCCAGCCACCGCCGCCGCCCTGCTGCTGCTGGCCGCCGGCCGGCGCGCTGGACGCCCACGGGTCGTCGGAGGGAGCTCCGCCGCCCTGCGGACCGCCGGAGCTTCCGCCCCAGCCACCGCCGCCGCCCTGCTGCTGGCCTCCGCCGTATCCACCCTGGCCGCCGCGACCGGTGGTCTTGGTGACCTTGGCCGTGGCGTTCTTCAGGCTGGGGCCGACTTCCTCGACGTCCAGCTCGAAGACCGTGCGCTTGACACCCTCACGGTCCTCGTACGACCGCTGCTTCAGCCGGCCCTGCACGATGACGCGCATGCCCCGCTGAAGGGACTCGGCGACGTTCTCAGCCGCCTGCCGCCACACCGAGCAGGTCAGGAACAGGCTCTCGCCGTCCTTCCACTCGTTCGTCTGGCGGTCGAAGGTGCGGGGGGTGGACGCGACACGGAACTTCGCGACCGCCGCACCCGAGGGGGTGAAGCGCAGCTCGGGGTCGTCGACGAGATTGCCGACGACCGTGATGACGGTCTCGCCTGCCATGGATGAACCTCTCGGCGGGGATTGCTGCTGGCTGCTGTGCTACTCGAACCCGATTACCGCTGAACCGGGGTTCAGTGGGTCTCGGGGCGGAGGACCTTGGTCCGGAGAACCGACTCGTTCAGGTTCATCTGGCGGTCGAGCTCCTTGACGACCGCAGGCTCGGCCTGCAGGTCGATGACCGAGTAGATGCCCTCGGGCTTCTTCTTGATCTCGTAGGCGAGACGGCGACGGCCCCAGGTGTCGACCTTCTCGACCTTTCCGTTGCCCTCACGGACGACGGAGAGGAAGTTCTCGATCAGCGGGGCGACAGCGCGCTCCTCGAGATCCGGGTCGAGGATGACCATCACTTCGTAGTGACGCATGTGGAACCCACCTCCTTTGGACTCAGCGGCCACGGTCGTTCCGTGGCAGGAGGGTCGTGATGCGTACGCACGGCGCCTGAGAGCAGACACCGCGCAGACCGTACAGACTACCCCGCCGACTCCTTCCGGTTGAAATCCGGCACCGGAGCGCCACAATCTGTAGGCAACGGGTGTGCTCGGTGCTATGCCCGGCCGGACCGCGGCCAGCCCGCAGCACCCTCCGCCCCAGCCAGGAGGTGCTTTTCCGATGGCACAGGCAGTACGCACCCAGTCGTCGATCTCGCTGCTCGCAACCGACGGCAAGCCGCACCCCGTCCAGGACGCCCTGATGGCGGCCACCCTCGTCCTCGGCTTCGTGTCGTTCGTCACGGCCTTCTTCCACGACCTGCACCTGCTCACCTCGTGGACCGGCCTCTTCGGGATCCTGACCGGCGGGTACGGACAGTTCATCTCCGAGACGACACGCGAGCGCTTCGCGCTGATCATCGGCCTTGGCGCATCGGGCCTCGGCTTCTTCCTCGGCATGGCCCACGGCGGGCTCTTCGGAGGCTGGCTGGGCTGACCGGGGCACCTCCGCGGCAGGGCGCCCGCCGCTGACCGGGGGCGGGACCGGCCCGTCCCCCAGAAGGGTGGCGCCCTTGTCGCAGTAGGCTTCGCGCCATAGCCAGCGAAGCCGCCGGAGGAGACGCCCCGAATGAGCCTGTCCCTGAGGACCATCAGCCGAGAGCAGCATCTGGGATACCTCCAGAGCCTGCCCTCGGCTAGCCACTGCCAGGTCCCGGCGTGGGCCGACGTGAAGAACGAGTGGCGGTCCGAGAACCTCGGATGGTTCAACCAGAACGACGAACTCGTCGGTGCCGCACTCGTGTTGTACCGCCAGCTGCCCAAGGTGAAGCGGTACCTCGCCTACCTGCCCGAGGGCCCCGTCATCAACTGGTTCGCCCCGAACCTGGAGGAGTGGCTCCAGCCGATGCTGGCCCACCTCAAGCGGCAGGGCGCCTTCACCGTGAAGATGGGCCCGCCCGTCGTCATCCGGCGGTGGAACTCCGCCGCCATCAAGGCCGGCATCCAGGACCCCGAGGTCAAGCGGCTGCGCGACGTCGAGGCCTCGCACATCGAGCCGCGCGCCTTCGAGGTGTCCGACAAGCTCCGCCGCATGGGCTGGCAGCAGGGCGAGGACGGCGGCGCCGGCTTCGGCGACGTCCAGCCGCGCTACGTCTTCCAGGTGCCGCTCGCGAACCGCTCGCTGGACGACGTCCTCAAGGGCTTCAACCAGCTGTGGCGCCGCAACATCAAGAAGGCCGAGAAGGCCGGCGTCGAGGTCGTCCAGGGCGGTTACGAGGACCTGGAGACCTGGCAGCACCTGTACGAGATCACGGCCGTGCGCGACAAGTTCCGCCCGCGCCCGCTCAGTTACTTCCAGCGCCAGTGGACGGCCCTCAACTCCGAGGACCCCAACCGCATGCGGCTCTACCTCGCCAAGCACGAGGGCGAGGCCCTGGCCGCCGCCACGATGATCACCGTCGGCCAGCACGTCTGGTACTCGTACGGCGCCTCCGCCAACCACAAGCGCGAGGTGCGCCCGTCGAACGCGATGCAGTGGCGCATGCTGCGCGACGCGTACGCCCTGGGCGCCAGCGTGTACGACCTGCGCGGCATCAGCGACACGCTGGACGAGAACGACCACCTGTTCGGCCTCATCCAGTTCAAGGTCGGCACGGGCGGCGAGGCCGTCGAGTACGTCGGCGAATGGGACTTCCCGCTCAACAAGGTGCTGCACAAGGCGCTCGACATCTACATGTCGCGGCGCTGACGCTCCGCACCCCCACACCACCGCACCGCTGCATCAGCAGCCGTTTCCAGAGAGGCTCCGGACGGGCATGGCGCTCACGCTCTACGTCGACACCGCGCGCTGGCGTGCGCACCAGAAGCAGATCCTCGACCAGTTCCCCGGAATGGTCCCGGTCTGCAAGGGCAACGGCTACGGCTTCGGCCACGAGCGGCTCTGCGAGGAGGCGACCCGGCTGGGCACCGACATCCTGGCCGTCGGCACCACCTACGAGGCCGCGACCATCAAGGACCTGTTCGGCGGCGACCTGCTCGTCCTCACCCCGTTCCGGCGGGGTGAGGAGCCGGTGCCGCTGCCGGACCGGGTGATCCGCTCCGTGTCCTCCCTGGACGGGGTCCGCGGCCTGGTCGGCGCCCGCGTCGTCATCGAGTGCATGAGCTCCATGCGCCGCCACGGCATCTCCGAGCAGGACCTGGGCCAGCTGGCCGCGGCGATCGAGGACGTGCGGCTGGAGGGCTTCGCCCTGCACCTGCCGCTGGACCGCCCGGACGGCTCGGACCCGGTCGAGGAGGTCATCGGCTGGATGGACCGGCTGCGGGCGGCCCGCCTGCCGCTGCACACCATGTTCGTCAGCCACCTGCGCTCCGAGGACCTGGCCCGGCTCCAGGCGCAGTTCCCCCAGACCCGCTTCCGGGCCCGCATCGGGACCCGGCTGTGGCTCGGCGACCACGACGCGACCGCCTACCGCGGCAGCGTCCTGGACGTCACCCGCGTCGCCAAGGGCGACCGGTTCGGCTACCGCCAGCAGAAGGCCGCCTCGGACGGCTGGCTCGTCGTGGTCGCCGGCGGCACCTCGCACGGCGTCGGCCTGGAGGCCCCCAAGGCCCTCCACGGCGTGATGCCGCGCGCCAAGGGCGTGGCCCGGGCCGGCCTGGCCACCGTCAACCGGAACCTTTCGCCGTTCGTCTGGGCGGGCAAGCAGCGGTGGTTCGCGGAGCCGCCGCACATGCAGGTCTCCATCCTGTTCGTGCCCTCCGACGCGCCCGAGCCCAAGGTCGGCGACGAACTCGTGGCGCACCTGCGGCACACCACGACGCAGTTCGACCGCCTCCTCGACGCGTAAGAGGCGGCGGGCCCGGGGCCGTCCGCCCCGGGCCCGCCGCCCGTACCCGCCCGGCAGCCGCCGGGCGCGCTCCGTCATCCGCCGCGGGCGGCGCCCCACTCGACCCGCTGCTCCGGCTCCACGTGCCGCTGACCCCGCAGGGCGTCCGACAGGGTGAACACGTCCCCGGCGCCGTCCAGGACGCCGCCCGACGGGTCGTCCGAGCCGTCGCGGCGCACGACGTCCCGCTCGGGCATCAGGATGTCGCGGACCACCACGGCGCACAGGTACAGCGTCCCCAGCAGGTGCACCGCGATGGCCAGCTGGTAGCCCTCGGGCGGCAGCCCCTGGTGCTTGTCCCCGCTGGTGGTGTAGGCCAGGTAGAGCCAGATCCCGAGGAAGTACATGACCTCGCACGCCTGCCACACGAGGAAGTCGCGCCAGCGCGGCCGGGCCAGCGCCGCGAGCGGGATCAGCCACAGCACGTACTGCGGCGAGTAGACCTTGTTGGCCAGGATGAAGACGGCCACCACCAGGAACGCCAGCTGCGCGAAGCGCGGACGGCGCGGGGCCGTGAGCGCCAGCAGCCCGATGCCCGCGCACAGCAGCAGCGTCAGACCCGTCGCGTAGGTGTTCGCGTCGGTCAGGGGGTTCCCCGTCCGCTGCGAGATCAGCAGCCACACGGAGCCGAAGTCGATGGGCCGCTCCTGGCTGAACGTGTAGAACTTCTGCCAGCCCTCCCAGGCGAACAGCATCACCGGCAGGTTCACCACCAGCCACGACGCGGCCGCGCCGAGGGCGGCCGCGCCGAAGGCGCGCCACTTCCCGGCCCGCCAGCACAGCACGAACAGCACCCCGAGCAGCAGCACGGGATAGAGCTTGGCGGCCGTCGCCAGGCCGATCAGGACGCCCGCGAGGAGGGTCCGGCCCCGGGACCAGGCGAGCATGCCCGCCGCGGTCAGGGCGATGGCCAGCAGGTCCCAGTTGATCGTCGCCGTGAGCGCGAACGCCGGGGCGAGGGCGAAGAGCAGCGCGTCCCAGGGCCGGCTGCGGTGCGTGCGGGCGACGCACACGGCGATGACGGCGGCGCAGGCCATCAGCATGCCCGCGTTGGCCATCCAGTACATCTGCTCACGGTGCTGCATGGAGCCGCCGCCCGGGGTCAGCCAGGACGCGACTTCCATGAAGAGTCCCGTGAGGACCGGGTACTCCAGGTAGGCCATGTCGCCGGGGATCCGGTCGAAGTACGGCGTGAGGCCGTCCGCGAAGCCCCGGGCCACGAAGAGGTGCGGGATGTCCGAGTAGCAGGCGTGGGTGTACTGGGAGCCCGCGCCGCGGAACCAGGCCCAGTTGTAGCAGGGCAGCTTCTGCACCATGCCGAGCGCGAACATCCCGATCGCGGTCAGCGCCACCACGCGCACCGGGTGGAGCCAGTGGCCGCCCAGCCTGGCGTGGCGGCCGATCGGCCCGCCGATGAACTCGCTGCCGGCCGCGGCGACCTCGTCCTCCCGGGTGGGAAGGACGAGCCGGCCCTCGTGCACCTTCGTCATGCGCTCATCCTGCCGTACGCCGCCGGACGCGCGGGAGGGCCGCCGCAACCGGTGCGGCGGCCCTCCGTGGCACGAGGGGCGGCGGGGTCAGCCCGTGAAGCCCGTGCTGCCGCCCCAGCTGGTGACGCCGCCCGGGCGCCCCGGCCGCACCGAGGGGGACGGGCTCGGCGAGCCGGACGAGCCGTCGCTGCCGCCGTCGACACCGCCGCTGTCGTCGGGGATGCAGTACAGCTCCCACGGCTTGCAGGGGCGGCCCGTACCGCCTCGGGAGCGGCTCGGGGACGGTGACGGGGAGGC
>NZ_RPSE01000019.1:0-41901 GCF_003949955.1 Streptomyces sp. WAC05292 | reverse complement strand
GGAGCAGTGAGCACCACCACCGCGCCGAAGCCCGCCCCTGCCGCCCCGCCGCGCCCGCGGGCCGCGTCCAGGGGCCGTGTCCGGGGATCGGGACGACCATGGAAGAAGGCCGGATTTCCCGGCCCGTGCCGTCCCGACTCTGTTAGATTGGTCTATACCACCCATCACTCCAGATCGGCAGGCCACGCGTGGAAGTTGTCATCGTCCCGGACGCCAAGGCAGGCGGCGAGCTCATCGCGGAGGCCATGGCCGCCCTGCTCCGCCGCAAGCCCGACGCCCTGCTGGGCGTGGCGACCGGCTCCACTCCGCTGCCCGTGTACGAGGCCCTCACGCGCAAGGTGGAGGCGGGCGAGGTGGACGCCTCCCGCGCCCGCGTCTGCCAGCTCGACGAGTACGTCGGCCTCCCCGCCGGGCACCCCGAGTCCTACCGCGCCACCGTGCTCCGCGAGGTCGTGCGGCCCCTCGGGCTGCCCGAGGCCTCCTTCATGGGCCCCGACGGCTCGGCCGAGGACCTCCCGGCCGCCTGCGAGGCCTACGACCGCGCCCTCGCCGAGGCCGGCGGTGTCGACCTCCAGCTGCTGGGCATCGGCACCGACGGGCACATCGGCTTCAACGAGCCGTGCTCCTCGCTCGCCTCGCGCACCCGCATCAAGACGCTGACCCGGCAGACCCGCGTCGACAACGCGCGCTTCTTCGACGGCGACCTGGAGCAGGTCCCGCACCACGTGATCACCCAGGGCATCGGCACCATCCTCGACGCCCGCCACCTGGTGCTGCTCGCCACCGGCGAGGGCAAGGCCGAGGCCGTCGCGCAGACCGTCGAGGGCCCGCTGTCCGCCCTGGTGCCGGCCTCCGCGCTGCAACTGCACCGGCACGCGACCGTCGTCGTGGACGAGGCCGCCGCCTCCAAGCTGAAGCTGGCCGACTACTTCCGCCACACCTACGCCGAGAAGCCCTCCTGGCAGGGCCTGTAAGCGACTGAAAGCAGCGGCGCCCCCTCGCGAGGGGGCGCCGCACCGACCGCAGGCCGGAGGCCGGGCCCCCTCCACAGGGCCCGGCCTCCGGTGTCCGTGCCGCCGCCCCGGGCCGCCGGCACCCCACGCGCCGACGGACCGGGGAGCGGCGCTCAGCCCCCCGCGATGACCTCCGCGGCGGCCCGCCCGCACACGCGGGCGGCACCGTGCGTGGCGATGTACAGCGCCCCGCGGGGCTCGGCCCGGGGCAGGCCCATCTCGACGACGACCGTGTCGGGCCGGACCGCGACGAGCCCGTCCAGCACCTCGGCCATCCACGGGTGGCGGTGGGCGTCCCGGACCACGGCGACGACCGTGCGGCCGCCGGCCGCGGCGAGGACGTCCTGGGCGGCGGCCCCTTCCGGGAAGACGCCCGAGGCGGTGTCCGGGAGCAGCTCGGCCAGCTCGCCGGCCAGGCCCCACGGCGTCTCGTCGCCCACCGCGATGTTCGCGACGGGCGCGAGGGTGGCCACGTACGGGGCCGTGAGGGGGGCGGGGGTGCCGGAGACGGTGACCGCGCGGCGGGCCGCCTCCAGGCCGATGCCGGGCGCGCCCCCCTGCGGCGCGCCCGGCACCGCACCGGCCGCGGCGCGGGCGGAGGACGTCCACCCGGCCAGGGCCCGGACCCGGGCGGCGGCGTCCGCGAGCCGCTCCTCGGGCAGCGTCCCCTCGCGGACGGCCGTGACGAGGGCGTCGCGCAGCCGCAGCACGGTGGCCTCGTCGGCGAGTCCGCCGCCGACGCAGATCGCGTCCGCGCCGGCCGCGAGGGCGAGGACGGAGCCGCGCTCGATGCCGTACGTCCCGGCGATGGCGTTCATCTCCATGCCGTCGGTGACGATGAGGCCCTCGTAGCCGAGCTCCTTGCGCAGCAGGCCGGTCAGGATCTGCGGGCTGAGCGTGGCCGGCCGGGTCGGGTCGAGGGCCGGTACGAGGATGTGGGCGCTCATCACGGCCTTGGTGCCGGCCTCGATGGCGGCCCGGAAGGGGACGAGTTCGCGGGCGGCGAGGGTGTCGAGGTCGGCGTCGATGCGCGGCAGCGCGTGGTGGGAGTCGACGTTGGTGTCGCCGTGGCCCGGGAAGTGCTTGGTGCAGGCGGCCACGCCGGTGGCCTGGAGGCCCTCCACGTAGGCGGCGGTGTGCCGGGCCGCGAGGGCGGTGTCGGCGCCGAAGGACCGGACGCCGATGACCGGGTTGTCGGGGTTGGAGTTGACGTCCGCCGAGGGGGCCCAGTTGAAGTTGACGCCGCACTCGGCGAGGCGGCGGCCCAGTTCGCGGGCGACCTCCCGGGTCAGGCCGGTGTCGTCGACGGCCCCGAGGGCCAGGTTGCCGGGGAAGGAGGAGCCTCCCCGGACCTCCAGCCGGGTGACGTCGCCGCCCTCCTCGTCGATGGCGACGAGGACGTCCGCCCGTTCGGCGCGCAGCTGCGCGGTGAGCGCCGCGAGCTGTCCGGGCGAGGCGATGTTGCGGCCGAAGAGGCCGACCGAGACCAGGCCCTCGGAGAGGCGGCGCAGCAGCCAGGCGGGCGCGGTGGTGCCCTCGAAGCCGGGCTGGAGGACGGCGAGCGCGTCGCGGGCCAGGGCGTCGTCCTGCCCGCCGGGGGCCGAGGTGCCGTGCGCAAGGACGGTCATGGCGTTTATCCCTTCACGGCGCCGGCGGTCATGCCGCCGACGGCCTTGCGCTGGAGGAAGACGAAGATGACCAGGACGGGGACCGCGAAGAGCGAGGACGCGGCCATGGTGGCGCCCCAGTCGTTGCCGAAGGCCGTCTGGAACTGGGTCAGCCACAGCGGCAGGGTCTGCGCCGCCTTGTCCTTGTTGAGGATCAGGACCATGGCGAACTCGTTCCAGGCGGTGATGAAGCCGAAGAGCGAGGTGGACATCAGGCCGGGGGCGAGCAGCGGGAAGATCACCTTGCGGAAGGCCTGGCCGCGGGTGCAGCCGTCGATCTGGGCGGCCTCCTCCAGCGTCACCGGGACGGCGGCGATGAAGCCGCGCAGGGTCCAGATGGTGAAGGGCAGCACCATCACGAAGTAGATCGCGGTGAGCAGGCCGAGGCTGTTCAGCATCTCGGCGTCCCGGGCGATCATGTACATGGCGATGACCATGACCTCCCAGGGGGCCATCTGCGCCATCATCACGCCGAGGACGAGCCCCTTGCGGCCGGCGAAGCGCATGCGGGCGATGGCGAAGCTCGCGGCGAGTGCGACGAGCAGGGCCAGCAGCACGGCGCCGACGGTGACGAGGAGGCTGTTGCCGACGTACGTCCAGAAGAGCTCGACGCCGGTGGCCTTGGTGAAGTTCTCCAGCGTCGGCGTGAAGAAGAAGACGGGGTCCTTGGCGAGGATCTCCCCCGACGGCTTGAAGGCCGAGGAGAACATCCAGTAGACGGGGAAGAGGAAGAGCGCCGCCAGGGCCAGGGCGCCCAGGTTCTTCACGACGGCCGCGGGGCGCAGCGGGCGCCGGGTGCGCAGGCGCGGGCGCTGCGGGGCGGCGGGGGCGGGCTTCGGCGCGGTGGTGGTGCTCACTGCTCCTCCTCCTGCTTCAGGATCAGGCGGAAGTAGAAGGACATGACGACGACGAGCATCACGATCGTCAGGACGGAGATGGCGGCGGCGAGCGCGTAGTGGCCCTGGCTCTGGCCCTCGACGAACGCGAAGACGGGCAGGGTCTCGGAGGCGCGGTCCGGGCCGCCGCGGTTCATCGCGTACACCTGGGTGAAGGCCTTGAAGACCCAGATGACCTCGAGGAAGGTGGTGACGAGGAAGAACGGCTTGAGGTTGGGGAAGACGACCTGCCAGAAGGTCTGCCAGCCGTTCGCGCCGTCCATGCGGGCGGCCTCGTAGAGCTCGCCGCCGACCGTGGTCAGCCCCGCGTACATGTTGAGCGCGACGAAGGGGACCGAGCCCCAGACGACCAGGACGGTGACGATCACCAGGGTGGACAGGCCGGTCTCGAACCAGTTGTGCTGCTCGTAGCCGGAGAAGCCGAGCGTGCGCATCAGCCAGTTCATGACGCCGAACTGCTCGTCGAACAGCCACTGGAAGACGGTCACGGAGGCGACGATCGGCATGGCCCAGGCCATGACGAGGGCCATCGACAGCACGAGCCGCATCCACGTGCCGAGGCGGTTCAGCAGGAGCCCGATGAGGCTGCCGACCACCATGATCAGGGCGACGTTGGCGGCGGTGAAGAGGAAGGAGCGCAGGACGACGGTCCAGAACTGCGCGTCGCCGAGCAGCTGGGTGTAGTTCTCGACGCCGTGGAACGGCGCCTTGCGCTGGATGAACTCGATCTTGTCGACCTTCTGGAACGACAGGATCACGTTCTTGGCGAGCGGGTACAGGAGCAGGACGGCCATGCTGAGCACGGCCGGCGCGACCAGGAGGTACGGCAGCCATCCCGAGGGGAGCGCCCCTCTGCGCCCGCGAGGCGCCGGGGCCGCCTCCGGGGCGCCGGCGGGCCGGTGCGGCGGCTGCGGCGCCTTCGGCCCTCCGGGCTCGCGGGGTGCGTCCTGTGGAGCGGTCGCCGCTCCCTGGGAGTGCACGGTCATGTCTTGGTTTCCTCGCGGTTGACGTGGCGACCGGCGGGCGGCCCGCCCGGTCGGCGGCGGGCGGGCGGCGCGCCTGCGTCCCTCCCTGCTCGCCCCGGGGGCGCGGCGGGCGCCGCCGGGGCGCCTGCCGCACCCCCGGGTGCGTTCACTGCTGTGCTGCGCGGGCCGTGCGGCCCGGGCGGGGTGTGGCGCCGCAGCAGGTGCTGCGGGGCGTCACTTGTTGATGCGGTTCGCGATCTCCTTGTCGGCTTCCGCGCCCGCCTTGGCCGGGTCCTCGCCCTTCAGGACCTTCGTCATGAACTCCTTGAGCGGGTTCGGCTCGGTCTCGACGTTGGCCCAGCCCGGGGTGACCGGGGTGATGCGGCCGTTGACGCCGGCCTTGCCCATGGCCTCCGCGAAGGAGCCCGGGGCCGGGGTGAAGTTCGCGGCGGCCTGGTTCGGCAGCAGCGAGCCCTTGACCTCGGCGGCGTACTTGGCCATCTGGTCCTTGCCGGTGGCCAGGGCCAGCCACTCCTTGGCGAGCTCCTTGTTCTTGGAGCGCTCGGCGACGGCGAGGTTCGAACCGCCGAGGAAGACGGTGCCGGGCTTGTCGGCGGTCTTGCCGGGGATCGGGAAGTAGCCGAAGTCGGCTTCCTTGCCCGCGTCCTTCAGCGCCTTCTCCGCGCCGCCGGCCTCCCAGCCGAGGCCGATCCAGGACGCGACCCCGCCCTTGGGGACGACGTCGGTGGACTGCTGCGGGGTGGCCTCGTCCTTGTCCTTGGGGGCGGTGGAGTAGGACTGCAGCTTCTTGTAGAACTCCATCGCGGAGGCGGCCTGCGGGGTGCCGAGCCCGCCCTTCCACTTGCCGCCGTCCTTGACGGCGAGCTCGCCGCCCTCGTCCCAGATGAGGCCGGCGAGGACGTACCAGCTCTGGCCGGGCAGGTAGATGGGCTGCGTGTTCGGGTCCGCGGCCTTCAGCTTGTCCAGGCCGGCGATCCACTCGTCGCGGGTCTTCGGCGGGGTGACGCCGGCCTTCTCGAAGGCCTTCTTGTCGTAGACGACGACGCGGTTGGCGGCGTACCACGGGGCCGAGTACAGCTTGCCCTCGTACTCCGCGGACTCCAGCATGCTCTTGGGCCAGGCGTCGGCGCCGAGGCCGCCCTTGTCCTTGGTGAGGTCGGCGAGGCCGCCGGTGACGGCGTAGCCCGCGGTCTGGGTGTTGCCGAGCTCCAGCACGTCCGGCGGGGTGTTCTCGGAGAGGGCGGTGGTCACCTTCTCCTGGATGCCCTTCCACGCCTGGACCTCGACCTTGACGGTGACACCGGGGTGCTTGGCCGAGAACTCCTTGTTGACCTCGTCGATCCAGGTCTTGGGCGCGGAACCGTCCATCACCCAGACGGTGATCTCCTTGGCGCCGCCCGCGTCGGTCTTGCCCTTGTCGTCGCCACCGTTGCCACACGCGGCGACACCGGCCATCATGCCCGCGACACCGACCGCCGCGATGAGCTTGCGCTTCACGCCACCCTCCTCAGGGATGCTGCCTGCAACTTCCCTTGCCCGCCGCGGTGACATGCACCTATTACTGCCCGTTGGGCCGGGATCTGATCCATATTGGTGTAGACCAGTAACCGGAGCTTGGCCTAGACCTTTAGGGGTGTCAAGGGTCTAATGATCGGGGGCCCGGTCCCGTTATCGGACCGACACCTGGGGGAGGGAGGAGGCCTGCCCTCCCACCCGTGTCACGATGTGACCGCACATATCGGAGGAGCCGGTGACGGCAGTGAAACTGGAGTCGGGAAGGCGGGCGGCGATGGCCACCGAAGGGGCGACCACCGAGCCGGAGGGCGGGGCGGCCACTCGTACCGCGCGCGTGCCCAAGTACTACCGACTCAAGAGGCACTTGCTCGACATGACGGAAACGCTGCCCCCCGGCACGCCCGTCCCCCCGGAGCGCACGCTGGCCGCCGAGTTCGACACCTCCCGGACCACCGTGCGCCAGGCCCTCCAGGAGCTCGTCGTCGAGGGCCGGCTGGAGCGCATCCAGGGCAAGGGCACCTTCGTCGCCAAGCCGAAGGTCTCCCAGCCCCTGCAACTCTCCTCCTACACGGAGGACATGCGCGCCCAGGGCCTGGAGCCCACCTCCCAGCTCCTCGACATCGGCTACGTCACCGCCGACGACACCCTCGCCGGCCTGTTGAAGATCACCACGGGCGGGCGGGTGCTGCGCATCGAGCGGCTGCGCCTGGCCAGCGGCGAGCCCATGGCCATCGAGACGACCCACCTGTCCGCCAAGCGCTTCCCCGCCCTGCGCCGCTCGCTGGCCAAGTACAGCTCCCTCTACACCGCCCTCGCCGAGGTGTACGGCGTCCGGCTCGCCGAGGCCGAGGAGACCATCGAGACCTCGCTGGCCACCCCGCGCGAGGCCGGACTGCTCGGCACCGACGTCGGCCTGCCCATGCTGATGCTCTCGCGGCACTCCCTGGACGCCGACGGCGAGCCGGTGGAGTGGGTGCGCTCGGTCTACCGCGGAGATCGTTACAAGTTCGTCGCCCGACTCCAGCGCCCCGCCGTCTGATCCGTAGTTGACTCTCGTTTCGCCATGCGGACGGGGGCTTACGCACACCGGGCGGCCCCCGTAGATTCCCTGCGCTCACGCAGATGATCAACGAGGGGACGAGGATCATGCCGGAACCGGAAGCGACAGGAACACCACACACCGAGGCGGGTCCGGGCGCGAGCCCGGGCTCGCCTTCCGCATCGGGCCGCATGACCCCCAAGTCGGTCGCCGTGTGGGTGCTCGTGGCCCTCGTCGGGGCCGCCGGCTGGGCCGTGCTGGCCCTCTCCCGCGGCGAGGAGGTCTCCGCCGCCTGGCTGCTCGCCGCGGCGCTCGGCTCGTACGCGATCGGCTACCGCTTCTACGCGCGGTTCATCGCGCACCGCGTGCTGAAGGTCGACAAGACCCGGGCGACCCCCGCCGAACGCCTCGACAACGGTGTCGACTTCCACCCCACCGACCGCCGGGTGCTCTTCGGCCACCACTTCGCCGCCGTCGCCGGCGCCGGCCCCCTGGTCGGCCCCGTCCTCGCCGCGCAGATGGGGTACCTGCCCGGCACGATCTGGATCGTCGCCGGCGTCATCTTCGCGGGCGCCGTCCAGGACATGGTCACCCTGTTCTTCTCCACCCGGCGCGACGGCCGCTCGCTGGGGCAGATGGCCCGGGACGAGATCGGCCCCGTCGGCGGCGCCGCCGCCCTGGTCGCCGTGTTCGCCATCATGATCATCCTGCTGGCGGTGCTCGCGCTCGTCATCGTCAACGCCCTCGCGCACTCCCCCTGGGGCGTCTTCTCCATCGGCATGACCATCCCGATCGCCCTCTTCATGGGCTTCTACCTGCGGGTGCTGCGGCCCGGGCGGGTCACCGAGGTCTCCGTCATCGGCGTCGCCCTGCTGCTGCTCGCGATCGTCGCGGGCGGCTGGGTCGCCGAGTCCTCGCTGGCGTCGGCCTTCACCCTGGAGAAGGAGACGCTGATCATCTGGATGGTCGCGTACGGCTTCGTCGCCTCCGTCCTGCCGGTGTGGATGCTGCTCGCCCCCCGCGACTACCTCTCCACCTTCATGAAGATCGGCACGATCGCGATGCTCGCCCTGGGCGTCGTCATCGCCATGCCGACCCTGCGGATGCCGTCCGTCACGGAGTTCGCCTCCCGCGGCGACGGCCCCGTCTTCGCGGGGTCGATGTTCCCGTTCGTCTTCATCACGATCGCCTGCGGCGCCCTGTCCGGCTTCCACGCCCTGGTGTCCTCCGGCACCACCCCGAAGATGATCCAGAAGGAGACCCAGGTCCGGGTCATCGGCTACGGCTCGATGCTGACCGAGTCCTTCGTGGCCGTCATGGCGATGATCTGCGCGACGATCATCGAGCCCGGACTGTTCTTCGCGGTCAACTCCCCCGCCGGCGTCGTCGGCACCACCGTCCAGAGCGCCTCGCAGGCCGTCGCCGACTTCGGCTTCGCCGTCTCGCCCGAGTACCTCGCGCAGGCCGCGAAGGACGTCGAGGAGAGCAGCCTGCTCTCCCGCACCGGCGGCGCGCCGACGTTCGCACTCGGAATGTCGGAGATCTTCTCGGCCGTCGTCGGCGGCACCGCCATGAAGGCCTTCTGGTACCACTTCGCCATCATGTTCGAGGCGCTGTTCATCCTGACCACGCTCGACGCCGGCACCCGCGTCGGCCGGTTCATGCTCCAGGACACCCTCGGCAACGTGCACAAGTCCTTCAAGGACGTCAGCTGGAAGCCCGGCGTGTGGCTGGCCAGCGCGCTCGTCGTCGGCGCCTGGGGGTACTTCCTGTGGGTCGGCGTCAAGGACCCGCTGGGCGGCATCAACCAGCTCTTCCCACTGTTCGGCATCGCGAACCAGCTGCTCGCCGCGGTGGCCCTGGCCGTCTGCACGACGCTGCTGGTGAAGTCCGGCCGGCTCAAGTGGGCGTGGGTGACCGGCGTGCCGCTCGCCTGGGACGTGGCCGTCACCCTCACCGCGAGCTACCAGAAGATCTTCTCGGACGACGTGAAGGTCGGGTTCTTCGCCCAGCGCGACAAGTACCAGGAGGGCATCGAGGCCGGGCAGGTCCTGAAGCCCGCCAAGAACATGGACGAGATGCACACCATCGTCACCAACGCCACCGTCGACGGGGTGCTGTCGGCGCTGTTCGCGCTGCTGATCCTGATCGTGCTCCTGGACGCGCTGCGGACCTGCGTCAAGGCCGTCCGCAACCCCGCCTCCGCCACGCTCTCGGAGGTCCCGTGGACCGAATCGAAGATCGTCGCGCCGGCCGGACTCATCGCGACGCGCGAGGAGCGGGCCGAACTCGCCGCGGCCGGACTGGAATCCGGCGGCGGCCGGGTGAAGGAGCCGGTGGCATGAGCGGCGGCGTCCGCGGCGCGCTGGCGAAGGCGCGCCACTACGTACGGGAGTTCTCCGGCGAGGCGGCGTACGACCGGTACGTGGCCCACGCCCGCTCCCACGACCCGGACGCCGAGGTCATGACCCGCCGCGCCTTCGAACGCGCCCGCACCGACGCCCGTGAGGCGGACCCCCGGGGCGGCTTCCGCTGCTGCTGAGGGCTGCCGCACCGGCGCACGGACAGGGGCCCCGCCATCCGGCGGGGCTCCTGCGCCTCAGACGGCCTCAGCGCACCCAGTTCTTGAGCGGCTCGGTCTGCAAGGTGATGCCGACGGGCTCGGGCAGAGCGATGTCCGATCCGTACGGTACGACGTGAAGGCTCTCGTACCGGCGGCCGTTCGGCTGGCTGTAGACGGACACCTCGCACTTGGCCCTGTCGACGAGCAGGTAGACAGGGATGCCCGTCTCCGCATAGGCCCGGGGCTTCTCGACGTGGTCACGACGATGCGTGTCCGAATCCCAGGACGTCACCTCGACGGCCATCAGGACCGGTTCGGGGTCGGCCCAGTCGCCCTGCCCTACGAAAGCGTCCTCGTGTGCGAGTACGGCGTCCGGGATCGCCCGCCCCGTCCGGTACTCCTGCGCCTTGATACCAACGCCTTGGTGCAGCCAGAGTTCGGGCTGGTGCTGGATACAGATCCGCGTGAGCCACTGGATGATGCGCCCGTGGTCCCCGTCCGGCATGGCCTTGCTCCTGATGACACCGTCGATGAATTCCAGCCGCAGCCCCTCGATCTCCCGGGCGCCTATGCGCGCGAGGGCCTCGAATTCGTCGGACAGCATGTGGGGCCGGTCGGTCATCACGGTCACGCCTCGCTCGCCTTCCTCGATGGTGCTGTTCTCCTGACGATAGCGCCGGCCACCACCCCCGTCCGGCACTCTCGGCGGAGCTGACGCCCCTCACCTACCGACTGGAGCTGTGAGGACACGCTCAGCGAAGGCAGACACAACATCTAGGGGGTCACACAGAGGGCGCCCACCACATGTATGCTCATCCTCGCTGTCGCCGCAGGGGAATCCGGTGCGAATCCGGAACTGTCCCGCAACGGTATGAAGTACACCCATCGGTGTCACCGAAGTCCGACGACCTGTCGACAGTGCGCCCGGCTCGACCGAACCGGGTGCCGACCACGTCCGGGCCTCGCGGTAGGGCCTGCGGACGACGCGCGGTGCCGCCCTTGCCGGGGCCTGCCCGCGCGCGCCCGCTCGCGCCCGCACCGCCGGTGCCCCGGAGCCGAGCGAGGGAGAGCTCCCCCCGTGACCATCGCGCCTTCCGCACCGCGCGCCGAGTCCGACCCGTCCGACCACGGAGCTGAGGCCGGGGGCCCCGGGGCCGCGCTGCTGCGCACCCTCACCGAGCTGACCGCCGACCTTCCCGACACCGACCCGGGCCGCGTCGCCGCCGCCGCGCTCCGCGGCCGCAGCGCCGCCGCCGACGAGGCCGAGCTGCGCGGGCTGGCCACCGAGGCCGCCGCCGGCCTGATCTCGGAGGACCCGGCGTACTCCCGGCTCGCCGCCCGGCTGCTGACGATCGCCGTCGCCGAGGAGGCCGCGAGCCAGGGCTCGACCTCCTTCTCCGCCTCCGTCGAGGTCGGCCACCGCGAGGGCCTGATCGCCGACCGCACCGCCGAGTTCGTCCGCCTGCACGCGAGCCGCCTCGACGCGCTCGTCGAGCACACCCTCGCCGAGGGCGCCGACGACCGCTTCGGCTTCTTCGGCCTGCGCACCCTGCACAGCCGCTACCTGCTGCGCCACCCGATCACCCGCCGGGTCATCGAGACCCCGCAGCACTTCATGCTGCGCGTCGCCTGCGGCCTAGCCTCCGACGACAGCGCCGCCGCCGTCGAGGAAGTCGCCTCCCTCTACCGGCTGATGAGCCGCCTGGACTACCTGCCGTCCTCGCCCACCCTCTTCAACTCCGGCACCCGGCACCCGCAGATGTCCTCCTGCTACCTGCTGGACTCCCCGCTGGACGAGCTCGACTCGATCTACGACCGCTACCACCAGGTGGCGCGCCTGTCGAAGCACGCCGGCGGCATCGGCCTGTCGTACTCGCGCATCCGCGCCCGCGGCTCCCTGATCCGCGGCACCAACGGCCACTCCAACGGCATCGTCCCGTTCCTGAAGACCCTCGACGCCTCCGTCGCCGCGGTGAACCAGGGCGGCCGCCGCAAGGGCGCCGCCGCCGTCTACCTGGAGACCTGGCACGCGGACATCGAGGAGTTCCTGGAGCTGCGCGACAACACCGGCGAGGACGCCCGCCGCACGCACAACCTGAACCTGGCGCACTGGATCCCCGACGAGTTCATGCGCCGCGTGAACGCCGACGGCCAGTGGTCGCTGTTCTCCCCGTCCGACGTCCCCGAGCTGGTCGACCTGTACGGCGCGGAGTTCGACGCCGCCTACACCAAGGCCGAGCAGGCCGGGCTCGCCAAGAAGACCCTGCCGGCCCGCGAGCTGTACGGCCGCATGATGCGCACCCTCGCGCAGACCGGCCAGGGCTGGATGACGTTCAAGGACGCCTCCAACCGGACCGCGAACCAGACCGCGCTGCCCGGCACCGTCGTCCACTCCTCCAACCTGTGCACCGAGATCATCGAGGTCACCAACGACGGCGAGACCGCCGTCTGCAACCTCGGCTCGGTCAACCTCGGCGCGTTCGTGCTCGCCGAGACCGGCGAGATGGACTGGGAGCGCCTGGACGAGACCGTCCGCACGGCCGTGACCTTCCTCGACCGCGTGGTGGACATCAACTTCTACCCGACGGAGCAGGCCGGCCGCTCCAACGCCAAGTGGCGCCCGGTGGGCCTGGGTGCGATGGGCCTGCAGGACGTCTTCTTCAAGCTGCGCCTGCCCTTCGACTCCGCCGAGGCGAAGGCGCTGTCCACGAAGATCGCCGAGCGCATCATGCTCGCGGCGTACGAGGCCTCCGCGGACCTCGCCGAGAAGCACGGCCCCGTCCCGGCCTGGGCGCAGACCCGTACGGCGCAGGGCGTGCTGCACCCCGACCACTACGACACCGAGCGGGCGTGGCCGGAGCGCTGGGAGGCGCTGCGCGCCCGGATCGCCGAGACCGGCATGCGCAACTCGCTGCTGCTGGCCATCGCGCCGACGGCGACGATCGCCTCGATCGCGGGCGTGTACGAGTGCATCGAGCCGCAGGTGTCGAACCTGTTCAAGCGCGAGACGCTGTCGGGTGAGTTCCTCCAGGTCAACGCCTACCTGGTGGAGGACCTGAAGAAGCTCGGCGTGTGGGACGCGCAGACCCGCGAGGCGCTGCGCGACGCGTCCGGCTCGGTTCAGGGCTTCACGTGGATCCCGGCGGACGTCCGCGAGCTGTACCGGACGGCGTGGGAGATCCCGCAGCGCGGCCTGATCGACATGGCGGCGGCCCGGACCCCGTACCTGGACCAGTCGCAGTCGCTGAACCTGTTCATGGAGACGCCGACCATCGGCAAGCTGTCGTCGATGTACGCGTACGCCTGGAAGCAGGGTCTGAAGACGACCTACTACCTGCGGTCGCGTCCGGCGACGAAGATCGCCCGGGCCGCGTCGGGCGCCGCCGTCCCGGCCGCCGCCACCCCGCTGCCGCAGGCCGTGGACGCCGAGGCACTGGCCTGCTCGCTGGAGAACCCCGAGTCCTGCGAAGCCTGCCAGTAACCCCCTCCCGCCACCCGACCACCACTCCTGGAGGACGGCGCCGCGCGCCGACTGCTATGACCGACAAGAACCTGCTCGACCCCGGCTTCGAGCTGACGCTCCGCCCGATGCGCTACCCGGACTTCTACGAGCGCTACCGGGACGCGATCAAGAACACGTGGACGGTGGAGGAGGTCGACCTCCACTCGGACGTGGCCGACCTGGCGAAGCTGACGCCCGCAGAGCAGCACATGATCGGGCGCCTGGTCGCGTTCTTCGCGACGGGCGACTCGATCGTGGCGAACAACCTGGTCCTGACGCTGTACAAGCACATCAACTCCCCGGAGGCGCGCCTGTACCTGTCGCGCCAGCTGTTCGAGGAGGCCGTGCACGTCCAGTTCTACCTGACGCTGCTGGACACCTACCTGCCCGATCCGGACGACCGGGCGGCCGCCTTCGCGGCGGTGGAGAACATCCCCTCCATCCGTGAGAAGGCGCAGTTCTGCTTCAAGTGGATGGACTCGGTCGAGAAGATCGACCGGCTGGAGACGCAGGCCGACCGCCGCCGCTTCCTGCTGAACCTGATCTGCTTCGCCGCGTGCATCGAGGGGCTGTTCTTCTACGGCGCCTTCGCGTACGTGTACTGGTTCCGCTCGCGCGGCCTGCTGCACGGCCTGGCGACCGGCACGAACTGGGTCTTCCGCGACGAGACCATGCACATGAACTTCGCGTTCGAGGTCGTGGACACGGTCCGCAAGGAGGAGCCGGAGCTCTTCGACGACGAACTGCGCACGCAGGTCACGGACATGCTGCGGGAGGCCGTCGAGGCCGAGCTCCAGTTCGGCCGCGACCTCTGCGGCGACGGCCTGCCCGGCATGAACACCGAGTCGATGCGCGAGTACCTGGAGTGCGTCGCGGACCAGCGCCTGGTGCGCCTCGGCTTCCCGCCGGTGTACGGCTCGCAGAACCCGTTCTCGTTCATGGAGCTCCAGGGCGTGCAGGAGCTGACGAACTTCTTCGAGCGCCGACCGTCGGCGTACCAGGTCGCGGTCGAGGGCACCGTCGACCTGGACGAGGACTTCTGAGGGCTGCGGTCCCCCGCGGCCGCTCCCGCACCACCACCGGATCGGCCGGCGGCTGCCTCGCGCAGCGGCCGGCCGATCCGGCGTTCCCGGGCCTGCCGGGTGGCAGGACCTTCACGGGCTTCCGGATTCCTGCCAGACTTGGTGCCGTGCTGAAGAACGTGGCCGTGGTGCTGATGCCCGGGGTGGCCCCCTTCGAGCTGGGCATCTTCTGCGAGGTGTTCGGCATCGACCGCAGCGCGGAGGGACTGCCGGCGTTCGACTTCGCGGTCTGCGCGGTGGGCGACCGCCGCACCCCCGCCGGCGACGGGCACTTCGACGTGCTGGCCCCGCACGGGGTGGAGCGCCTGGAGGAGGCGGACCTGGTCTGCGTCCCCGCCGACCGCGGCGCCGCCGCGCGCACGTACCCGGAGCCGCTGCTGGCGGCCCTGCGCCGGGCCGTGGAGCGCGGGGCTCGGGTGCTCAGCGTGTGCAGCGGTGCCTTCGTGCTGGGCGCGGCCGGGCTGCTCGACGGCCGGCGCTGCACGACGCACTGGATGCACGCCGAGGCCCTGGCCCGGCGCTTCCCGCGGGCCGTCGTCGACCCCGACGTGCTGTACGTGGACGAGGGCCCGGTGGTCACCGCCGCGGGCACGGCCTCCGGGATCGACGCCTGCCTGCACCTGCTGCGGCAGGAGCACGGCGCGGAGGCGGCGGGGGTGGTGGCCCGGCGGATGGTGGTGCCGCCGCACCGGGACGGCGGCCAGGCCCAGTACATCCGCCGCCCGCTGCCCCGCGCGTCCGGCGACGCGGTCGGCGGGGTGATCGCGTGGATGGGCGGCCACCTGGCCGAGGAGATCACCGTCGAGCAGCTCGCGGAGCGGGCCGGGATGTCCCCGCGGACCTTCGCGCGCCGCTTCCTGCAGGAGACGGGCACGACCCCCTACCAGTGGGTGCTGCGGCAGCGCGTGCTGCTGGCGCAGGAGCTGCTGGAGGCCACGGACGACACGGTGGACGCCGTCGCGGGCCGCTGCGGCTTCGGCAGTGCGGCCGCGCTGCGCCACCACTTCCTGCGGACGCTCGGCACGACGCCGAACGCCTTCCGCCGCACCTTCCGCGGCCCTGGCGGGACGGCGGGCCCGGCCGGGACGGCGGCCTGAGGCCCGGGGGCCGGCCGCCGCCGCGCCGCCGCGGACCGTCTCGGACGTCAGTCGTTCGGCACGGTCTCGTAGCGCGGGGTGCCCTCGGCCATCTGCCGCAGGGCGTCCTTCCGGTCGCGCTTGGAGAGGCGGTCGATGTACAGGTAGCCGTACAGGTGGTCCGTCTCGTGCTGGAGGCAGCGCGCGAAGTAGCCGGTGCCCCGCACCTTGATCGGGTTGCCCTGGGCGTCCTGCCCGGTGACCTCGGCGTAGTCCGGGCGGGCCAGCGAGGCGTACGCGGTCGGGACGGAGAGGCAGCCCTCGTTGGAGTCGTCGAGGACGCGGGAGCCGGCCGGCAGCTCCACGAGCCTGGGGTTGACGACGACGCCGGTGTGGCGGACGCCCTCGTCGTCCGGGCAGTCGTAGACGAAGACCTTGGCGTCCACGCCGATCTGGTTCGCGGCGAGGCCGACGCCCTCGGCGGCCTTCTGGCTGGCGAACATGTCGTCGATCAGCTTGGCCAGTTCGTCGCCGAACTCGGTGACGTCCTTGCACTCGCGGTGCAGCACCGGGTTGCCGACCACCGTGATGGGACGGGCGGTGCCGCGCTCGCGGTGGGCGAGCTCGCGCGCCTCACAGTCCTCGGTGTCCACGACGTAACCGTCGTCGTCCACCGCGATGACCTCGTTCTCCTGCTGCGCCATGTCCGCCGTAAGCCTTCCGTGGGTCGACCCGTTCACCGATTGTGCCGGTACAGCCTACGGTGCCCGGTCAGCAGACTTCTTCGAGATCCCGCCAAGCGCGGGTGTCGGGGCTGTCCGCGACCCAGCCGTCGAGGAGCCCCTGCACCAGGCCGGCGGGCGCCGCGATGCCGCACTCCCGCTCCGGCACCCACAGCGAACCCGATCCGGCCGTGCGGTGGCCGAGCGGCCCGGGGTGGCCCGGCTCGCTGTGGTCGTGCGGGTCGAGGTGCTCCCCGTCGCCCTCGCCGCTCGGCATCGCGCTCTCGGAGCAGGTCCGGCAGAGCAGCCGCACGGAGGAGGACCAGTCCTCGGCGGCGAACCCCGCGTCGGACGCGAGCTGTTCGAGCGCGTCCCGGTCGGACTCGGCGGCGGCCTCCAGCAGCACGACCCAGGTCGGCACCGGCGAGGGCGCCCACAGTTCGATCTCGTCGAAGACGGGGTAGGAGGGGCCCGCCGCGGTGATGCGCTCCCCGTTCGGCACGCCGTCGTGGAGGACGACCTCGCCCCAGCGCCGCCCCGAGGAGGGCAGCGGGATCGAGAGGACCTCGATGCGGGCCGGATCGAGCCTGCGGCCCCAGACGACCTCGGCCTCGCCCTCGGGGGAGAGCCGCACGGCCGCGCTGCCGAGCTCCATGCCGACCGGTTCGCCGCCCTTGCCGTGCGGGTCGCCGGGCACCTTCAGGCCGTACGCCTGCCAGGCCCGCCGGGCCAGCGGCCAGTCCTGGAGGGCGGTCGCCGCGATGCCGACGTTCCACCAGTCCGGGGCGCCGGCCTCCCGGTCCAGCAGGGCGACGGCCCGCAGGCCCGCGGCGCGCGCCTGCTCCCAGTCGTGCCGGAACTTGTGCAGCAGTGCCAGGTTGAACCACGACTCGGACAGCCAGGGCTCCAGGTCGGCGGCTCTGGTCAGCAGCGCACCCGCGTCCTCGTACCGACCGTCGCCGATCAGTGTGAACGCTCGGTCGGTGGCCTGCCGCCACGAGGCGGAGGGCCTGTGCCGTACCTTCCCGAAGATCCTCACGATTCCCGCCTGCCGGTCCAACGGTGCAGCCTTGCGGACACCCTCACGGACGCTCCTACTCGCATCCAACCATGCCCACTCGGACGGCCGCTCATTACCCATGGGTTACCCCGGCGGGAGGGAGGTGACTCCGTCACGTCCGGCCCGGAAAAACGGCTCGGCCCCCTGATGCGGGGGCCGATTTCCGGCGCCGCTCCGTACGCACGCCCACGGATTGGCACCTTCGGGTGAACGGTGGCGGCGGGGCCGCCCCGCGGTCAGCCGGCGGCGGGATCGGCGGTCACGTCGTGCTCGGGCACCGCCTGCCCGGAGCGGATCAGCTCGATCCGCCCCATCACCTTGGCGCGCAGGTCGCTCGGCACGTCGTCCGAGCCGCAGCACCGCTTCACCAGCTTCTTCACGGCCTTCTCCAGGCCGTACTTCTCCAGACAGGGATTGCACTCGCCGAAATGCGTCTCGAACTTCGTGCAGTCGCTGTCGGGCATCTCGTGGTCCAGGAACTCGTACAGGTGGTCCAGGACCTCGGAGCACTCCGTCTCGTGCGGCTCTCCGCAGCTCATGAGCCCGAGCCTTTCAGGTCGTTCGACTCTCCGGCGCCGGCGGGGACCAGTCCGCGCTCGCGGGCGTAGTCCTCCAGCATTCCGCGGAGTTGACGGCGGCCACGGTGCAGCCGGGACATGACCGTACCGATGGGTGTACCCATGATGTCCGCGATCTCCTTGTACGCAAAGCCCTCCACGTCGGCAAGGTAGACCGCGATGCGGAACTCCTCCGGAATGGCCTGGAGCGCCTCCTTCACGTCCGAATCGGGCAGGTGGTCGAGTGCCTGCGACTCGGCCGACCTCAGGCCCGTGGACATGTGCGACTCGGCGCGCGCCAGCTGCCAGTCCTCGATCTCCTCCGCCGCGCTGCGCTGCGGTTCGCGCTGCTTCTTGCGGTAGGAGTTGATGAAGGTGTTGGTCAGAATGCGGTAGAGCCAGGCCTTCAGGTTGGTGCCCTCACGGAACTGGTGGAAGGACGCGTACGCCTTCGCGTACGTCTCCTGGACCAGGTCCTCGGCGTCGGCCGGATTGCGCGTCATGCGCAGCGCGGCCGAGTACATCTGGTCGAGGTAGCCGAGGGCGTCCCGCTCGAAGCGCGCGTTGCGCTCGGCGGCCGTCTCCTCCGCCTGGCCTCCGTCGGTCCCAGCGACAGGACCCACCTCCTCCGACTGCGGTGCGGCTCCGAGTGCGGACCCGCTCGAATCGGAGAATAGTCGACCATCCCGGCCCTCCGCCGCCCGGAGCGGGCCGCGCCTGGGCCCGGGCAGGACCGTCCATTCGAGCCCTTCGGCCTGCGGACGGCTCTGGCTGACGACCTGGGTCATGCGCTTGCTCTCCTCCGACGCGGTCCCCTGCGTTCCGACATCCGGACAACGCCGCGGCCGGGCCGCGCATTCCCCTCCGGGGCGGGCTCTGCCGAATCCGTCAGGTCGCGGCAGCGGCGGCGTCCGGGGCCAGCCGGTCCAGCCAGTCGGCGACCCCCTCGACGACCGCCTCGAGGGCCTCCTCCTGGGTGGGTGCGCCCTTCTTCGGCACCGCGAAGCCGTGGTCGCCCCCCGGCACCTCCAGGAGCTCGTACGCCGGCGGGCCGGCCGCCGGGAACTCCTCGGGGCGTCCGAACGGGTCGCGGCCGCCCTGGACGACCAGGACGGGCAGCCCCGCCCCGGTCAGCTCCGCTGCCCGGGAGCGCTCGGGGCGGCCCGGCGGGTGCAGCGGGAACGCCAGCGCCAGCACCCCGGCCGCGCCGAGGGCGGACCCGGTGCGGCAGGCCACCCGGGCGCCCGCGCTGCGCCCGCCGGCCACGACAGGCAGGCCGGGCTCGGCCAGTGCCGGCCACAGGCCCCGCCAGCCCTCGTCGAGCACCTTGGGGGCGGCCGCGACCTTCCGGCCGGCGACCCTCCAGGGCTGCTCGACCAGGGCGACCGTGGTGCCGCGGCCGGGCAGGGCGGCGGCCAGCGCCTGCAGGTCGCGGGCCTCGATGCCGCCGCCCGCGCCGTGGCCGAGGGCCAGGACGAGCCGGGCCCCGCCCGCCGCGGGGTACCAGGTGATGCGGGCCTCGCCCGCGGGGGTATCGACGCTCCGGGTGCGCGTGCGCGTGGTCATGGCCCCATCCTGCCGCCCCGCGGCTCTAGAACAGGGTCGCCTCCTGCGGCCCGTCCAGTTCGGCCAGCAGCTCGGGGCCGTTGTTGCGGACGCTGCTGACCGCGGTGGACACCGGGTAGGCCCGCATCAGCCCTCCGGGCGGGGGTGCGAGGAGCTCCTGGAGGGCTCCGTCCGCGTCGGTGGCCGCCGGGTCCAGCCAGGCGTCCCACCGGTCGGGGGTGAGCGCGAGCGGCATCCGCGGGTGGATCTCGGAGAGCGAGCGCGGCCCGTCGGCGGGGGCCGCGGCCAGCGGGGCGGTCTCGGCCTCGGTGGTGACCACCGAGCAGGTGGCCCACCAGGCGCCGGGGTCGCCGGCGGGCACGGCAGGGTCGCGCCAGAACTCGTATATGCCGGCCATCGCGAGCACGGAGCCGTCCGCGGGGAGGACGAAGTAGGGCTGCTTGCGGGAGCGCTTCCCGAGGCCCTCGACCTCCAGCCGGCGCTCGTCGTGCCCGGTGGCCCATTCGTAGTAGCCGTCGGCGGGGACGATGCAGCGCCGCTGGGCGAAGGGGCGGCGGAAGGACGGCTTCTCGGCGAGGGTCTCCGCCCGGGCGTTGATCATCCGGGCGGCCCCCTCGGCGTTCTTGGCCCAGGAGGGCACGAGCCCCCACTTCACGACGCGCAGCTGGCGAACCGGACGCGGGTCGGCGGCGTCCTTCAGGGGGCGGTCGAGGACGATGCGGACCTGCTTGGTGGGTGCCACGTTCCAGTCGGGTGCCAGGGCCTCCTCGGGCTCCCAGCGCTCGACGCCGAAGAGCTCCGCCAGCTCCTCGGGGCTGCGACTCGCTGCATACCGTCCGCACATGGCTGCCACACTGCCATGTCACCCGACCACCACCGCAAGGAGCCCGCCACCCCATGGACAGCAGCACGACCGCCGGCCTGTGGGACCGGCTCACCGGAATGCAGGAGGCGCCGGCCACGTGGCTGGTGATCGCGACGGGCGTGGCCGCGCTGGCGCTGGTCGCGCCCGGGCCCGTGTGGCGGGTGTCCCGCAACGCGGTCACCATCGCCCACGAGGGCGGCCACGGGCTGCTGGCCCTGCTGACGGGCCGCCGCCTGGACGGGATACGGCTGCACTCGGACACCAGCGGGGTCACCGTCAGCCGCGGCAAGCCGACCGGCCCCGGCATGATCCTGACGGCGGCCGCCGGCTACACCGCGCCGTCGCTGCTCGGCCTCGGCGGGGCGGCGCTGCTCTCCGCGCACCGCATCACGCTGCTGCTGTGGGCGGCGACGGCCCTGCTGCTGGCGATGCTGGTGATGATCCGCAACGCGTACGGGGCGCTGACCATGGTGCTCACCGGCGGAACGTTCGTCCTGGTCTCCTGGCTGGCCCCGGCGCAGGTGCAGGCGGCGTTCGCCTACGCGGCCGTGTGGTTCCTGCTGCTGGGCGGGGTCCGGCCGGTCTTCGAGCTGGGTGCCAAGCGCCGGCACGGCGGGGCGCCCGATTCGGACGCGGACCAGCTGGGGCGCCTGACGCACACCCCCGCCGTGTTGTGGCTGTTCCTCTTCCACGCGGTGGCGCTGTGCTCGCTCATCGGCGGCGGGCGCTGGCTTCTCAACCTCTGAGACCCCGCCCCGGGCCGAGGCTCGAACACGATCGGGCCCCTCGGGGAGCCACTAAAGTGGTGGCCATGACCGCCACCCCCGCGCTTCCCGCCCTCTGGCCTGCCCCGCACGCAGACGGGACCGTCCACGCCACCGTCACCGTGCCCGGGTCGAAGTCGGTCACCAACCGCGCCCTGGTGCTCGCCGCGCTCGCGGCCGAGCCCGGCTGGGTGCGCCGTCCGCTGCGCTCGCGCGACTCGCAGCTCATGGCGGACGCGCTGCGCGCCATGGGCGTCGGGATCGAGGAGACGGCCTCCTCCAGCTCCGGCGACGCGGCCGGCGGCGAGGCCTGGCGGATCATCCCCGCCGCCCTGCACGGACCGGCCTCGGTGGACGTCGGCAACGCGGGCACGGTCATGCGGTTCCTGCCGCCCGTCGCGACGCTCGCCTCCGGCGACATCCGCTTCGACGGCGACCCGCGCTCCTACGAGCGCCCCCTCGGCCAGGTCATCGACGCCCTGCGCGGCCTGGGCGCCCGCATCGACGACGGCGGCCGCGGCGCGCTGCCGATGACCGTCCACGGCGGCGGCGCCCTGGAGGGCGGCCCGATCGAGCTGGACGCGAGCAACTCCTCGCAGTTCGTCTCCGCGCTGCTGCTGTCCGCGCCGCGCTTCAACCAGGGCGTGGAGGTGCGGCACACCGGCGCGACCCTGCCGTCGATGCCGCACATCCGGATGACGGTGGAGATGCTGCGCGCGGCGGGCGCCCAGGTCGACACCCCGGAGGCGGGCGGCGAGAAGAACGTGTGGCGGGTCTCGCCGGGCGCGCTGCTCGGCCGCGACCTCGTGGTGGAGCCGGACCTGTCGAACGCCCAGCCGTTCCTGGCCGCGGCCCTGATCACCGGCGGCACGGTCACCATCCCGGACTGGCCGCGCCGCACCACCCAGCCCGGTGACGAGCTGCGCCGCATCTTCACCGAGATGGGCGGTTCCTGCGAGGTGACCGACGCGGGCCTGGTCTTCACCGGCAGCGGCAAGATCCACGGCATCGACGTGGACCTCGGCGAGGTCGGCGAGCTGACCCCGGGCATCGCGGCCGTGGCGGCGCTCGCGGACTCGCCGTCCACGCTGCGCGGGGTGGCCCACCTGCGGCTGCACGAGACGGACCGGCTGGCGGCGCTGACCGCGGAGATCAACGGTCTCGGCGGCGACGTCACCGAGACCGCCGACGGCCTGCACATCCGTCCGCGGCCGCTGCACGGCGGGGTGTTCCGCACCTACGACGACCACCGGATGGCCACCGCGGGCGCGGTGATCGGCCTGGCCGTCGAGGGCGTGCAGATCGAGAACGTGGCGACGACCGCGAAGACCCTGCCCGACTTCCCCACGATGTGGGCGGACATGCTCGCGGGAGCGGGAGCGTAGGGCCCGGTCATGCGCAGGTACGGCAAGCACACCGACGAGGACGACATCCGGGCGAGGCCCAACCCGAAGGGCAACCGGCCCAGGACCAGCAAGCGGCCCAAGCACGAGGACGCGGCCGAGGGCTTCGTCCTCACCGTCGACCGCGGCCGGCTGACGTGCCTGGTGGAGGACCGCACGGTCGTCGCGATGAAGGCCCGGGAGCTGGGCCGCAAGGCGGCCGTGGTCGGCGACCGGGTGTGGCTGGTCGGCGACCTGTCGGGAGGGAAGGACACCCTCGCGCGGATCGTGCGCATCGAGGAGCGCCGGTCGGTGCTGCGGCGCACCGCGGACGACGACGACCCGTACGAGCGGGTGGTCGTCGCCAACGCCGACCAGCTGGCGATCGTCACGGCGCTGGCCGACCCGGAGCCGCGGCCGCGGATGATCGACCGCTGCCTGGTGGCCGCGTACGACGCCGGGCTGGAGCCGCTGCTGGTGCTGACCAAGTCCGACCTGACGTCTGCGGACAAGATCCTGGAGGTGTACGCCTCGTTCGGCCTGTCGTACGTGGTGACCAACCGCGAGGAGCTGGCCGCCGGCGACGCCGCCGAGCGGGTGCGCGAGCGGCTGGCGGGCCGGATCACCGCCTTCGTGGGGCACTCGGGCGTCGGCAAGACGACTTTGGTGAACTCGCTGGTCGGCGAGGGCCGCCAGCGCGCCACGGGCCACGTCAACGCGGTGACGGGCCGCGGCCGGCACACCACCACCTCGGCGCTGGCGCTGCCGCTGCCGTCCGGTGACGGCTGGGTCATCGACACCCCGGGCGTGCGTTCGTTCGGCCTGCACCACGTGGACCCGTCGCGGGTGATCCTCGCCTTCCCCGACCTGGTGCCCGGCACCGAGGACTGCCCCCGGGCGTGCAGCCACGACGAGCAGGACTGCGCGCTGGACGCGTGGGTGGAGGAGGGGCACGCCGACCCGGCGCGGCTGGATTCGCTGCGCCGGCTGCTGCGCACCCGTGAGCGCCGCGAAGGGGACTGATCGTCCGGCGGGGTTCGGCGGTGTCGGCCGGGGTTTGCCGCGGCCTCCGTCCGGTGAATGCATAAGCGCACCGAGTGACGCGATGTCACCTTGAGGCGGGGAGGCATTCGCCATGGCGTGGCTGCTGGTGGTCGTCGCCGGACTGTTGGAGACCGGTTTCGCGGTCTGCCTGAAGCTGTCGCACGGGTTCACCCGGCTGTGGCCGACGATCGCCTTCGCCGCCTTCGCGCTCGGCAGCTTCGGGCTCCTGACGATGGCCCTGAAGAAGCTGGACGTGGGTCCGGCGTACGCGGTGTGGACGGGCATCGGGGCGGCGGGCACGGCCGTCTACGGCATGGTCTTCCTCGGCGACCTCGTCTCCACCCTCAAGATCGTCTCGATTTCGCTGGTCATCCTCGGCGTCATCGGCCTCCAGCTGTCCGGATCGGCTCACTGAGCAGCCGCAGCAGCCCGAGCAGTTCCCCGAGCCCGCTCTCCCGCGCGGGCGCCACCACGTACGACAGGGCGAGGCGCACGGCGAGCTCGCACCGGTGTGCGGCGTCCGGCGCGGCGAGCAGCTCGGCGGCCCGGTCGCGCACCGCGCCGGCCAGCTCCCCCGGACCGGGCGCGGGCACGCCGGGCCGCGCCCCGCGGCCGGGCGGGGCCGGGAGGTTGCCGTCCCAGTGCCCGGTCAGCAGGGCGCGTACGAGGGGCCGGGCCGCGGCGGCTCGGACGGTCCACTCGGCGAGGGAGGCGAGGCGGTCGCCGGTGCCGGCGGCCGGGGCGCGCAGGACCCGGTCGACGCCGTCGAGGTACCAGTCGGCCTCGCGGCGTACGAGGGCGCGGCCGAGGCCCGCCTTGCCCCCGAACTCGTTGTAGAGGGTCTGCCGCGACACCCCCGCGGCGGCCGCCACGTCGACCATCCGCACGGAGGGCCAGGGGCGCCCCGAGAGCGCCGCTCCCGCCGCCTCCAGCAAGGACTCCCGGGCTGCCGGCATCTGTGCCCCTCCCCGCTCGACTCACCGCCAGAGTTGACGGGCCGACAGATCCTGTCAAGGGCGCCCCGGGGCCCGCACCGCGGACACCCCTCGCCGGTCCCCGGCCGTCCCGATAAAGTGCCGGACATGCCCTCTTATGACGATGACCTGCGCCTCGCCCTCGAACTCGCCGACGCCGCGGACGCGGTGACCATGCAGCGGTTCCGCGCCCTCGACCTGCAGGTCGAGACGAAGCCGGACATGACGCCGGTGAGCGAGGCGGACCGGGCGGCGGAGGAGGCGGTCCGGGCGGGCATCGAGGCCGCGCGGCCCGAGGACGCGATCCTGGGCGAGGAGTACGGGCTGAAGGGCAGCGGCCCGCGCCGGTGGGTGGTCGACCCGATCGACGGGACGAAGAACTACGTGCGCGGGGTCCCGGTGTGGGCGACCCTCGTCTCACTGATGGAGGAGGGCGCCGACGGCGGGTTCCGCCCCGTGGTCGGCGTGGTCTCGGCGCCCGCCCTGGGCCGGCGCTGGTGGGCGGCCGAGGGTTCGGGGGCGTACGCCGGCGGGGCGCTGGGCGGCGAGCCGCAGCGGATCGGGGTCTCGCGGGTGGGCGCCCTGCGGGACGCGTCGTTCGCGTACTCCTCGCTGGGCGGCTGGGAGGAGCAGGGCCGGCTGGAGGGGTTCCTGGAGCTGACCCGGAAGTGCTGGCGCACCCGCGGGTACGGCGACTTCTGGCCGTACATGATGGTCGCGGAGGGGTCGCTGGACCTGTGCGCGGAGCCGGAGCTCAACCTGTGGGACATGGCGGCGATCGCGGCCGTGGTGCAGGAGGCGGGCGGCCGGTTCACCAGCCTGGACGGGGTGGACGGCGTACACGGCGGCAACGCGGCGGCGTCGAACGGGCTGCTGCACGAGGAGATGCTCGGGCATCTGCGCCCCCGCGCCTGACGGCGCACGCGGGCAGCACCCGGAGAACCGGGTGCACGCCCTCTTGTTGGCCCCCTGCACGCGTGGGAATCTGAAACTCCTCCCCTTGTGCGCTTGTGAATGCCTTCTCGAAGTGCAGGCGGAGGACTTCATCCAGGAGGTGGCCCTCTTCATGCTCGTCCGTGACGCCATGAGCACCGTGATCCTCACCCTCGGCCCCGCCCACACCCTGCGGCAGGCGGCCTGCCTGATGTCCGGCCGCCGGGTCGGCGCGGCCGTCGTCCTCGACCCCGAGCACAGCGGCATCGGCATCCTGACCGAACGGGACGTCCTCAACTCCATAGGCGCGGGGCACGACCCCGACCGGGAGTCGGTGGGTGCGCACACCACGAACAACGTCGTGTTCTGCACCCCCCGCGCGACCCTCGTGGAAGCCGCCGAGGCGATGGCCAACGGCGGCTTCCGGCACCTGATCGTGCTGGAGGACGGCGGCCCGGTGGGCATCGTGTCCGTCCGCGACATCGTCCGCTGCTGGGTGCCGGCGCAGCGCGGCGCCGCCGTGCCGGCTTAGCGGCCCAGGGACCCGGCGCGGGAGCGACAGAACGACAGAACGGCAGAACGGCAGAACGGCGACGGGCCGGCGAGCCCCCGAGGGGGCTGCCGGCCCGTCGCGCGCCACGGCAGCGGCAGGTCAGCCGCGCAGGGCCTGGACCGCGGCGTCCAGCCGCTTGCCGAAGTCGCCGTCCGCCTGGCGGAAGTTGCCGATCGCCCGCTCGACGATGTCGTCGCGGGAGACCTTGGCGATGAAGCCGGCGAGGTTCTCCACGAGGCGGCCCTTCTCGTCCTCGGACATGAGGCGGTAGAGGGCGCCGGCCTGGACGAAGTCGTTGTCCTCGGCGTGCACCGGGGCGGCGTGGTTGCCGGTGGCGCCGGCGACCGGGACCGGCTGCCACAGCGGGCGGTCGATCTGGTGCGGGCCGCCGAAGCTGTTCGGCTCGTAGTTCTTCGCACCGCCGTGGCGGCCGTCGTAGAGGAGGCCGTCGCGGGAGTTGGTGCGGGCCGCGGTCGCGTGCGGGCGGTTCACCGGCAGGTGGTCGGCGTTGATGCCGACGCGGTAGCGGTGGGCGTCGCCGTAGGCGAAGAGGCGGCCCTGGAGCATCTTGTCGGGAGACGGGCCGATGCCGGGCACGAAGTGGGCCGGGGAGAAGATCGCCTGCTCGACCTCGGCGAAGATGTTCTCCGGGTTGCGGTTGAGCTCCAGCTTGCCGATCTCGATCGGCGGATAGTCCTCGTGCGGCCACACCTTGGTGAGGTCGAACGGGTTGAAGCGGTACGCCGCCGCGTCGGCCGCGGGCATGATCTGCACCTGCACGGTCCAGCTCGGGAAGTCGCCCCGCTCGATGGCCTGGCGCAGGTCGCGCTGGTGGCTGTCGGGGTCCTCGCCGGCGAGCTTGTCGGCCTCGGCCTGGGTGAGGTTCCTGATGCCCTGGTCGGTCTTGAAGTGGTACTTGACCCAGAAGACCTCGCCGGCCTCGTTGTTCCACTGGTAGGTGTGCGAGCCGTAGCCGTTCATGTGGCGGTAGGAGGCGGGGATGCCGCGGTCGCCGAACAGCCAGGTGACCTGGTGGGTGGACTCGGGCGACAGGCTCCAGAAGTCCCACACGTTGTCCGCCTCGGTGGAGCCGGTGTACGGGTCGCGCTTCTGGGTGTGGATGAAGTCCGGGAACTTGATGGCGTCCTTGATGAAGAACACCGGGGTGTTGTTGCCGACGAGGTCGTAGTTGCCCTCTTCGGTGTAGAACTTCAGCGCCCAGCCGCGCGGGTCGCGGACGGCGTCGGCGGCGCCGAGGTTGCCGGCGACGGTGGAGAAGCGCAGGAACGTCTCGGTCTGCTTGCCGACCTCGGAGAGGAACTTCGCCCGGGTCCACTGCGTGACGTCGCGGGTGACGGTGAAGGTGCCGTACGCGCCGGCGCCCCGGGCGTGGACGACGCGCTCCGGTATGCGCTCGCGGTTGAAGTGGGCGAGCTTCTCCAGCAGCAGCTGGTCCTGGACCAGGACCGGCCCGCCGAGGCCCGCGGTCTCGCTGTTCTGGTTGTCCGCGACCGGAGCCCCGGCCTCCGTGGTGAGCGGTCCCTGCGTCACGTGCGCCTCCTGCGTCATCGCGCCATGTCCTGTCCCTGGTGCGTTCTTCTTGCACACGATCCTACGATGGACTTTGTCCAAGTCAAGCAAGGATCCAACTCCGCACGGGATCGGGACTTACACCCGGTCCCCTCACTGTTAGGCTGGTGTGCATGAGTGACCTGCTGGAACGACTTCGCGCACGCGGATGGCGCATGACCGCACAGCGGCGCGTGGTGGCGGAGGTGCTCGACGGCGACCACGTGCACCTCACGGCCGACGAGGTGCACGCCCGCGCCGTGGACAAGCTGCCCGAGATCTCCCGCGCGACCGTCTACAACACCCTCGGCGAACTCGTGACCCTCGGCGAGGTCCTGGAGGTGTCCACGGACCGCCGGGCCAAGCGGTACGACCCCAACGCCCACCGGCCCCACCAGCACCTGGTGTGCGCGCAGTGCGGGGCGATCCGGGACGTGCACCCGTCGGGCAACCCGCTGGCCGACCTGCCGGACGCGGAGCGCTTCGGCTTCACGGTCTCGGCGGTCGAGGTGACCTACCGCGGCCTCTGCCCGGACTGCGCGGGCGCGTAGCCGCGCGGTCGCGGCCGCGGCCGCGGCCGCAGGGAGCGAAGAGCGCGAAGGAGGGCCGGGAGGCGGGCAGCCGCTTCCCGGCCCTCCGGCACGTGCGCCCGGGCCGGGCCGTGGCGGCCGGGCCGTGGCGGGCTTGCGAGTGCGACGTATCCGACCGCGGGAACGCCGAAGGCCCGGATCCTGAGGATCCGGGCCTTCGTCTAGTAGCGGGGACAGGATTTGAACCTGCGACCTCTGGGTTATGAGCCCAGCGAGCTACCGAGCTGCTCCACCCCGCGTCGGTAGACCCCACCGTACGTGAGGGGTCCCCGCAGATGCAAATCCATGGGGTACCCGCACCGGGGTACCGCCCGGCGGCCCGCCTGCGGGCGCGCGCGGCGCAGTCAGGCGGACAGCTCCTCGGCCAGCGCGTCGCGCAGCCGGGCGGCCCGCTGCGCGACCTCGGCCGGCCCGAGCTCCATGGCGCGCAGGCACCACTTCTGCCCCTCCGCGAGGTCGCCGTGGCGGGCGGCGAGCAGGGCCAGGCGCAGCGCGGCCCGGCCGTGGCCGGCGACGGCGGCGCGGGTCCACCACAGGGCGGCCTCCGGCTCGTCGCCCTCCCGGGCCAGCAGCAGTCCGAGGTTGAACGCGCCATTGCGGGAGCCGGCCTCCGCCGCCTCCCGGTACCAGCGGGCCGCTACCGCCGTGTCCCCGCGGGCCGCCGCCAGCATGCCGACCCGGACCTGGGCGCGCCGGTGCCCGAGCTCGGCGGCACGCTCGTACCACTCCTCGCTCTCGGTGCGCGCCGCGCCGACCGGCTCCCCCAGGGCCGGCGGCTCCGGCGGCGGGGCCAGCGACTCCAGCAGCGCGGCCAGCCGGAACGCGGCTTCGGCGCTGCCGCCGCCGGCCGCGCACCGCAGGTGCCGTTCGGCCGCGCGCTCCTCGCCGTCGCGGACGAGGGCGATGCCGACCTGGAGCGCGGCGTCGGTGTGGCCGGCGGCGGCGGCCCGCTCGTACCACTTCAGCGCGGTCCGGTCGTCGTCGCGGCCGGCGTGGAGGATCCCCAGGTTGAAGGCGGCGTCCACGCTGCCCGCCTCGGCGGCCTTGGAGAACCATGGCTCGGCCCCCGCGGCGTCGCCGACCTGGAGCAGCATGATCGCGAGCGCGTTGGCCGCCTCGCGGTGGCCCGCGTAGGCGGCTCGGCGGTACCACTGCTCGGCCTGCGCGGTCCGGTCCTGTGCCGCGCACAGCAAAGCAAGGTTGTACGCCCCGTTCTGGTCGCCCGCGTCCATCGCGACGCGGTACCACTTCTCCGCGGTCTCGGTCTCCCCGCGGGCGGCGTGCAGGGCGCCGAGCGCGTTGGCGGCGTTGCCGTCGCCGTCCTGGGCGGCGCGCTTCCACCAGGAGATGGCGCCCTCCTCGTCGCCCGCGTCGCGCAGCAGGAAGCCCAGGGCGCACGCGGCGCGGGCCTCGCCCTGCTTGGCGGAGGTCAGGTACCAGCGCCCGGCCTCCTTGAGCTCGCCGCGGGCCTCCAGCAGGGCTCCCAGGTGCAGGGCGGCGCGCCGGTGGCCGCGGGCGGCGGCCTGCCGGTACCACTGCTCGGCTTCGGCGGGGTCGCCCTTGCGCAGGTGGCGGGCCAGGCGGTAGGCGGCCTCGCGGTGGCCCTGCTCGGCGGCCTGCCGAAGCCAGCGCTCGACGCCCTTGTCGCCGCGGTGCTCCAGGAGCTCGGCGAGGCCGTACGCCCCGAGGGCGTGGCCGGATTCCGCCGCCTGCCGGAGCCAGTACTCGGCGGCGGGCTCGTCGCCGCGCTCGCGGAAGTGGCGGCCCAGGGCGTGCGCGGCGGGGGCGGAGCCGGCGACGGCGGCGACGCGCCACCAGCCGGCGGCCTCCTCGGGGTAGCCGCGCTGGAGCAGCAGGACACCCAGGTTGTTGGCGGCGGCGCGGTCCCCCTCCGCCGTCGCGCCGCGCAGGTACGGCTCGGCCCCGTCCAGGTCGCCGCGGCGCAGCAGCAGGGCTCCGAGCACGCTCATCGCTCCGGGGTCGCCGCGGTCGGCCGCCACGCGGTGGCGCGCCTCCAGTTCGGCGTCGCTCGCCCCGTCGGCCTCGGCGAAGACTTCCTCCGCGAAGCCCGCATCGGTCGGGGCGGTCTGAGCGTTAACGGCCCGAGCCTCCTCTTTGACTGCTGCACCCGATCCGGTTTCGGCCGACCTCACAAACCGCCCTGTCTCCAGCAGAGTTGACCTGTCCCCCATATATCCCATCGTCGCATCACCTGCTACCCGCGTACACCTGGTATGTCGCAGCCTGTGAGGTCACTACAGCGTTTTGTCGACATGCCCACAGAGAGACAAGTCAAACACGCTCCCACGTCAACTCACCCGTCTCAGCTACCTCATGCCCCCGCGACTGCATTCCGGACATGACGAAGGCCCGGATCCCATGGGATCCGGGCCTTCGTTTTCAGTAGCGGGGACAGGATTTGAACCTGCGACCTCTGGGTTATGAGCCCAGCGAGCTACCGAGCTGCTCCACCCCGCGTCGGTGACACCACAGTATCACGACACGGGGTCGAGCCATTACCGCGTTCAGCCGGCCGGCTTGGGGGCCTCCGTCTTCGCCTCCGCGTCGATCGCCCGCTTCAGCGCCGCCTGCAGGTCGGCCTGGGCCTTGCCGTAGGCCGCCCAGTCGCCGGCCTTCATCGCCTTGTCCGCCTCCTCGATCGCCTTCTGGGCGTCGGCGAGGGCGGCCTTGACCGTCGGGTCCTGGGGGGCGGGAGGCTGCTGCGCCGTCCCGTCGCCCGGCTGGTCCGGCGGCACCGGCGTCGTCGGCGCCTCCGCCCCGAAGACCACGTTCAGGGCCTTGTCCAGGGTGTCCTCGAAGGCCGTCTGCGTGCCGTACGTCACCAGCACCTTGCGCAGCAGCGGGTACTTCAGTCCGGAGCTGCGCACGTACACGGGCTCCACGTACAGCATCTTGCCCTCGATCGGGACGGCGAGGAGGTTGCCGTACTCCACCTCGGAGTCGCCGCCGCGCAGCAGCCGGATCGACTCGGCGATCTTCGGCTCCGACTGGAACTTGCTCTGCACCTGCTTCGGGCCGTCGACCGGCTTGCTCGTCGGCATCTTCAGGATGCGGATCTTGCCGTAGTCCTTGGAGCCCGGGTCGGCGTTGACCGACATGAAGGCGCTCAGGTTGTCCCGCTCGTTCGGCGTGAAGGTCGTCGTGAGCGAGAAGACCTGGTCCTTCTCCGCCTGGCCCGGCGTCTTCATCGACAGGTAGTACGGCGGGACCGCCGTGCCGGCCTTGGTGGTCGGGTCGTCCGGGACGGCCCAGGCCTCGCTGCCGCTGAGGAAGGTCTGCGGGTCGGTGACGTGGTAGCGGGTGAGCAGCTCGCGCTGCACCTTGAACAGGTCCTGCGGGTAGCGCAGGTGGTCCATGAGCGGCTTGGAGATCTCGGACTTCGCCTTGACCGTGCCGGGGAAGGCCTTCATCCAGGTCTTCAGGACCGGGTCCTGGGTGTCCCACTGGTAGAGGCTGACGGTGCCGTCGTAGGCGTCGACCGTGGCCTTGACCGAGTTGCGGATGTAGTTGACCTGGTTCTCCTGCGCCACCACCGCGCGCTGGCTGTTGGTCAGCGAGTCCGCGGTGCTCTGGCCCAGCGTGGTGCGCGAGGCGTACGGGTAGCCGTTCGTCGTCGTGTACGCGTCGACGATCCACTTGATCCGGCCGTCGATCACCGCCGGGTAGGGGGCGCCGTCGATCGTCAGCCACGGGGCGACGGCCTCGACCCGCTCCTTCGGGGTGCGGTTGTACAGGATCCGCGACCCGTCCCCGATGGCTCCGGAGTACAGGATCTGCGGCTCGCTGAAGGCGAGGGCGTACGCGGCGCGGTTGACCGGGTTGTCGAGGTTGACGCCCGACTTGCCCTCGTAGCTCGTCTCCTTCTCGCCCTTGTCGTCCGAGTAGTCGAGCTCCTTCTGCGGCCCGCCGACGATCGAGTACTGCGTTGTCCGCTCGCCGTAGTAGATCCGCTGCTCGAAGTCCGTGCCGAACTGGCCGCGGGAGGGCAGGTCGGACTGGGTGAAGTCCGGGGCGCCCTGGTCGCCGACGGTGGTTCCCTTGGCCGCGACCACGCCGTACCCGTGCGTGTACTTGAAGTGGTCGTTGATCCAGTTGTTCTTCGGGATGCCGCCGATGTTCAGCTCGCGCAGGCCGATGACCGTGTCCTGGCCGTTGTAGCGGTCGACGGCCAGCGTCGACGGGAAGGCGTAGTAGCCCTTGACCTGCTGGAGCTGCTGGAAGGCCGGGGAGACGATGTTCGGGTCGAGCAGGCGGATGCTCGCCGTGGTGGCGGCCTCCTGGCGCAGCTTCGCCTTGTCCTCCGCCTTCTCGGAGTCCGGGTAGTCCCTGACGTCGGACTTGTCGATGTTGTAGGCGTCCCGCGTGGCCTTGATGTTCTTCTCGACGTACGGGGACTCCTTCGCCTGCTCGTTGGGCTGGACCTGGAACTTCTGCACGATGGCCGGGTACAGCCCGCCGATCAGGATCGCGGAGAGCACCATCAGGCCGAAGCCGATCACGGGCAGCTGCCAGGTGCGGCGCCACAGCGTCGCGAAGAACAGCACCGCGCAGATCGCGGCGATCGCGACGAGGATCGTCTTCGCCGGGAGGTAGGCGTTGGCGTCGACGTAGCGCAGGCCGGTCCAGTTGTCCGCGGCCTTGAAGTCACTGGACTTCACGGCCAGGCCGTACCGGTCGAGCCAGTACGCGACCGCCTTCAGCGTGACGAAGAGGCCCAGCAGCACCGACAGGTGGCCCGTCGCCGCGGCCGTGGCGCGGGCGCCGGGGCTGGTCACGCGGAGGCCGCCGTACAGGTAGTGCACGACGACGGCGGCGATCACCGAGAGCACGGCCGCCGCGAAGCCGAAGCCGAGGAGGAAGCGGTACCAGGGCAGGTCGAAGGTGTAGAAGGAGACGTCCAGCCCGAACTGGGGGTCCTTCTTGCCGAAGGGCACCCCGTTCACGTACATCAGCCAAGTCTTCCACTGGCCCGCCGCGGACGCGCCGGCGATCATGCCGACGAGCGCGGAGATCCCCAGGAGCAGCCACTTCTTGTACGGCGCGACGCTCATCCGGTAGCGGTCGAGGCTCTGCTGCTCCATCGACATCGCGCTCAGCGGCGGGCGCAGCCGGTGGGCCAGCCAGATGTTGAAGCCGACCGCCCCTGCCATCAGCAGGCCGAAGACCGCGAACAGGCCGATCCTGGTCCACAGGGTGGTGGTGAACACGCTGGAGTACTTCACGGAGCGGAACCAGAGCCAGTCCGTCCAGAAGCCCGCGAACATGATGAACGCCATGCCGAGGACGGCCAGCACGCCCAAGGTCATCAGAAGAGTGCGGGCACGCCGGGACGGGCGGCCGACTCTCATCCGTGGCCCCGAAGGGCCTGAGCCGCGGTCCGGCATCTGGAAAGCCAAGGTGGGCACCTCGAAAGCTGAGTCTTGTTACTGGACGTTTCTTTACCTGGGCCCTTGATGGTAAAGCCCACTCCTGCAACTTACTGAGGCTTCCGTCAGTTCCCGGTATGCGCCGGAAAGGAGGCAGGATGTTGTCCATGTCCAACGTTTCCCCCTCCCCCGGCACGCCGATGGCGGCCAGCCCGCTCACCCGCGCCTGCCTCGAGATCGACGAGTACGCGGCCGGACTGGGCTGGGACCAGCCCGCCCGGCTGTTCGCCCTGGTCGACACCGACCGGCTGCGCCGGCAGGAGCCGCGCCTCGCCCACCAGCTCGGTGTCGACGCCGGCGACACCGGCCGGACCTCGCTGACCCCCGTCGAGCAGGACGAGCTGCCCGCCGGGACGCCCCTGGACAAGTTCCTGGGCACGATCGCCTGGCCCGACGCGGTCGTCGGCTGCGCCCTGACCGTGGAGCGGCTGATGCTGCCCCCGTCCGCGGAGGCCTCCGTACCGCAGGGCCTGAGCGACAAGCAGCTCGCGAAGTGGGTCGCCGCGCACCCGGAGCGGCAGGAGGTGCGCCTGACCGTGGCGGTGCTGCGCGACGGCTCGCGCGAGTCGGCGGTCCGGCTGCGCGAGAAGGACTCCTCGACCGAGGTGCTCACGGGCGCGAGCCTGGTGCCGGGACTGGCGGAAGCGCTCGCCGCGACGTTCTCCTAGGCTGCCCTTCCCGGATCCGCCTCGGGGGCGCCGGTCAGGATTCGCCGCACCGCGGCACGCCGGCCGTGTCCCCCTTGGCGATCTTCTCCAGGGACTGCACGGCGTCGCCGATGGTGGAGACCTTGACGAGGGTCAGGCCGTCGGGGATGTTGCTCGCCGCGGAGGCGCAGTTCTCCGCGGGGGTCAGGAAGTAGCGCGCGCCTGCCTTGCGGGCGCCGATCGTCTTCATCTGGATGCCGCCGATGGGCCCGACCTTGCCGGCGTCGTCGATGGTGCCGGTGCCCGCGACGAACCGGCCGCCGGTGAGGTCGCCGGGCGTGAGCTTGTCGACGATGCCGAGGGCGAACATGAGGCCCGCGCTCGGGCCGCCGACGTCGGCGAGCTTGATGTCGATCGGGAACGGGAAGGTGTGCGCGGTGCCGGCCCTGATGCCGACGATGGCGTGCCCGTCGCCCTCGGCCTTCGCCGTCGTGATCCCGACCTTGCTGGTCGCGGGCGCACGGCCCGCCTTGCGGGCCTCCTCGGCCTCGGCGGCGGGCACGACCGCGAACTCGACGGGTTCGCCGGCCTTGTGCCGGGTGACGAGCTTGGCGACGTCCCCGGGGGCGGTGACGGGGGTTCCGTCGACCGTCTTGACCTCGTCCCCGGCGTGCAGCCGGCCCTCGGAGGGGCTTCCCTTGACGACGGAGGAGACCACGACGCGGGTCGGGACGGAGATGCCGAGCTGCTTCAGCGCGGCGACCTTCGCGCTCTCCTGCGACTGGCTGAACTCCTCGGCGTTCTCCTGGGTGGACTGCTCCTCGGTCTTCCCGTTCGGGTAGAGGTTCTCGTGGGGTACGACGATGTTGTCGCCGGAGAGCCAGCCGTGGACCGCTTCGATCAGGTTCATGTCGTAGTCCGCGCCGGTGACCCGGACGGTCGTCATGTTGAGGTGGCCCGTCGTCGGGTACGTCGTGCGGTCGCCGATGCTGATGACGGGCGCGCCGCGCGATTCGCCGAGCGTGTTCACGGTCGGACCGGGGCTCATCTCCGAGTACGGCACCTTGATGAACACCCCTGCGCAGAGCAGCGCGAACAGCATGAGGGTGGCGGCGAGCATCGTCGCTGTGCGGCGTGGCATGGAATCGACAGTACGGGACGGTCCTGTGCGGCGGCCGCCCGGGCCGTTCGCCCCGGTCGGTGGGCACGGGGGGCTGCGGGCGGTGCCGGCGGGGCCTCAGGCGGAGTCGGTCGCGGAGTGCGCCGCCGCCCCGGCCCGGACGCCGTCGGGCCGGTCCATCGCCTCGCGGAAGCGGGCGTAGCCGGCGAGTTCGGATATGTCGCCTTGGGTGCGGTCGCGGGCCGCCCAGCTGCCCCATATCGCCGCGCCGATCGCGGCGAACAGCGGAATCAGCAACCACGCCAGTGACGCCATGGACGAGCCTCCCTGCCCCTGGGAATGTGCGTGTCGTTGGTGGCTTCAACGCTCCTGCCCAAGGGGGGGTTACGCAAATCGAGGGCGTGTTGCGCGGCCGAACGGGTGGGACAGTACCGCCCTGTCCGGCGGGCGCCGCGGGCGGGGTCCCGCCGGCGGCGCGGGGCGGGTCAGCAGGCGCCGACCCACTCCTCCGTGCCGTCGGAGAAGCGCTGGTGCTTCCAGATCGGCACCTCGTGCTTGAGGTCGTCGATCAGCATCCGGCAGGCCTCGAAGGCCTCGCCGCGGTGCGGGCACGACACGGCGACGACGACCGCGAGGTCGCCGACGGACAGGTCGCCGACGCGGTGGACGGCCGCCAGCGCGCGCACCGGGTACTTGGCGGCGACGCGCTCGGCGATGCGGCGCATCTCCGCCTCGGCCGAGGGGTGGCAGGAGTAGCCGAGGGACTCGACGTCCGCACCCCCGTCGTGGTTGCGCACCGTGCCGGCGAAGAGGGTCGTGCCGCCCGTCTCGTCGTCGCCGACGGCCCGGAAGACCTCGTCGACGGAGAGGGGGGTGTCGCGGATCGCGAGCAGCCGGATCGGGTCCTGGGCGGCCTGCTCGCCGGGGTGGTCGAAGTGCGGTGCCATGGGGCCATCGTGCACCACCGCTCCCACCGCGCGGTATAGCCGTTTCGACCGGCTGTGCGGACCCGGCGTATGGAGCCTCCTACAGGGCCGGCCGCGGCCGGCCCGCGGGGGCGGGCCGGGCGGGGCGCGGCAGGACGTCCCTCAGATCCCGCGGCGGCGGCGCGCCCGGCGGACGACCGCGGCCGCGCCGAGCAGGGCGACCGTCGCGCCCGCGGCGCCCGCGGCGGTGGCGTCCTTGCGGCCGAGCCGCCGGCCCGCGACCGTGTGCCGGCCCGCGACCTCCTGGAGCAGCTCGGCCAGCACCTCCTCGTTGGTCCAGCGCGGCCGCCAGCCGGCGGCGTGCAGCCGGCTGACGCTGACCACCCAGGGGTGCATGGTGTACGCGAGGTCGCCGGCCGGGGACGGCGTCAGGCCGATCCGGTGCAGCCGGGCCGCCGCGCCGAGCGCCACCGCCGAGGGCAGCTCCATGCGGCGGATGCCGCTCAGCTCCTCGACCTCCTCCTGCTCCAGCCAGCCCTCGCAGCCGACGGCGAGCTCGCCCTCGACCTTCTCCAGCGCCGCGTACTCCAGGGCGCTGACGAGGTCCTCGACGTGGCAGAACTGCCAGGTCGGGCGGGATCCGGCCACGACGAGCAGGCGCGGGGACTCGAAGTAGCGGGTCAGGGCGGTGTCGGTGCCGCCGACGAGGACGGCCGGGCGGACGACGGTCACGTTGAGGCCCGGGTGGGCGCGCGGCGCGCGGCGGCCCAGCCGCTCGATCTCCAGCAGGTCGCCGACGCCGGTGGCCTCGGCGGTCGCCCGCAGCTCGGAGTCCTCCGAGAGGGGGAGGTCGTTGTCGGGCAGCGCCCCGTAGACCATGGCGGAGGTGCAGAGCACGACCCGGTGGACGCCGGCCGCGGCGGCCGCGGTCAGGACGGTCTGGGTCCCCCGGACGTTGTACGCGGTACGGGCCGCGGGGTCCGTCTCGAGGTCGAGGTCGAGGGCGAGGTGGACGACGACGTCGCTGCCGCGGAGCTTCTCGGCGATGGCGGGGTCGCGGACGTCCAGGACGTGCCACTGGGCGGCGGCGCAGTCGCCGCGCCGCTCGTCGATGGCCACGACCTGCTTGACCTCGTCGGAGGCGGCGAGGCGGCCGACCAGGGCCGCACCGACACCGGAGGCGGCGCCGGTCACGGCGATCACCGGGCTGTTCCGGCGGGGGCCCGCGTGGTTTCGCGGCTGGCGAACGCCGGGGGCGCTGTCACCGTGCTCGGGGCGGTTCTCGGCGTCGTCGGGCTCGTGAACCTGCGGATCTGGGGAACTCACCAGGCGTCTCCAGCGGTTGTCTTCAGTAGGGACGCGCCCGTGACGCGTACCCACCAGGTGATGTCCATCCTGCCGCAGCCCAGGAGTCGGCGGAGCACCGAGCCCGGAACCGGGAGTGGTGTCTACGCTGGTTGGTGTTGTCGGACCACTTGCCCGCCGGCCCCCGCCGGCGGCCCTACGAGCCGAGGAAACCCGTGAGCGACACCCCATTCGGATTCGGCCTTCCGCCGGAGGAGCCGGAGGACGGCGACGAAGGCAAGAAGAAGGGCGGGCAGGGCGGCCCGAATCCGTTCGGGTTCGGCGGTTTCGGCCTGCCCGGCGGTCCCGGCGGCCCGGGCGCCGGGGACAACCCCTTCGCGGCCATGTTCGGTGCGATGAACCCAGCCGACCTCGGCGCGGCCTTCCAGCAGCTGGGCCAGATGCTCAGCTACGAGGGCGGCCCCGTGAACTGGGACATGGCCAAGGACGTCGCCCGCCGGACCGTCGCCCAGGGCACCGCGGACGGGGTGAAGGACACCAGCGTCGGCATCGCGGAGCGCTCCGCGGTGGAGGAGGCCGTGCGTCTCGCCGACCACTGGCTGGACGACGTGACCTCGCTGCCCTCCGGCGCCGCGACGGCCGTGGCGTGGAGCCGGGCCGAGTGGGTCGAGGCGACCCTGCCGGTGTGGAAGGAGCTCGTCGACCCGGTCGCCGAGCGGGTCGGTGCGGCCATGGGCGGCGTGCTGCCGGAGGAGATGCAGGCCATGGCGGGCCCGCTGCTCGGCATGATGCGCTCCATGGGCGGGGCCATGTTCGGGCAGCAGATCGGCCAGGCCGTGGGCGTCCTCGCCGGTGAGGTCGTCGGCTCGACCGACATCGGCCTGCCGCTGGGCCCGGCGGGGAAGGCGGCCCTGCTGCCGCTGAACATCGAGGGCTTCGGCAAGGACCTCGGCGTCCCGTCGGAGGAGGTGCGGCTGTACCTCGCGCTGCGCGAGGCGGCGCACGCCCGGCTCTTCGCGCACGTGCCGTGGCTGCGCTCGCACCTGTTCGGCGCGGTCGAGGGGTACGCCCGCGGGATCAAGGTCGACACCTCCAAGCTGGAGGACGTCGTCGGGCAGATCGACCCGACCAACCCGGAGCAGCTGCAGGAGGCTCTCCAGGGCGGCATGTTCCAGCCCCAGGACACCCCCGAGCAGAAGGCCGCGCTGGCCCGTCTGGAGACGGCGCTCGCGCTGGTGGAGGGCTGGGTGGACGCCGTGGTCCACGCGGCGGCCAAGCCCCGGCTCTCCTCGGCGGACGCCATGCGCGAGACCATGCGCCGCCGCCGCGCCTCGGGCGGCCCCGCGGAGCAGACCTTCGCGACGCTGATCGGGCTGGAGCTGCGGCCGCGGCGGCTGCGGGACGCCTCCCGGCTGTGGGCCTCGCTGACCGACGCCCGCGGCGTCGACGGCCGCGACGGCCTGTGGGAGCACCCGGACATGCTGCCCACGGCCACCGACCTCGACGACCCGGACGGCTTCGTGCACCGCGAGCACCTGGACTTCTCCGAGCTCGACAAGATGCTCGGCGAGGCCGCCGAGCAGCGCGGCCGGGACGGCGAGGGCGGCCGGGGCGGCGAGGGCGGGCAGGGCGGCCCGGGCGGCCGGGACGGCGAGGACGGCGGCAAGGGCGAAGGAGCGAAGTGAGCCTTTACGAGGACGCGGTCCTGACCCTCAAGGGCTACGAGGGCGGCGACGGGGAGCAGCGCGCCCTGCGCGACGTCTACCTGGAGCACCTCGCGGCGCACCCGGACGGAATGTACAAGCCGTGCCAGGCGGGGCACGTCACCGGCAGCGCGCTGGTGGTCGACCCGTCGCGCGGCCGGGTGCTGCTGACCCTGCACCGCAAGCTCGGCATGTGGCTGCAGATGGGCGGCCACTGCGAGCCGGGCGACGCGACGCTGGAGGCGGCCGCGCTGCGCGAGGCCGTCGAGGAGTCCGGCATCGGCTCCGGCCTGGCGCTGCTGCCGGGCGGGCCGGTGCGGCTCGACCGGCACCCCATCCCGGCGCCCTGCAACTGGCACCTGGACGTGCAGTACGCGGCGCTCGCGCCCGACGGCGTCGAGGCGGAGATCAGCGACGAGTCGCTCGACCTGCGCTGGTTCCCGTACGCGCAGGTGGGCGCTGTGGCCGACGCGTCGGTCGTGCGGCTGGTGGAGGCGACGCTGGCGCGGCTCTGACCGGCCGGATGTGAACGGAGGCGAGGGGCGGCCCGCGGAGTGCGGGCCGCCCCTCGTGCCGTACGGCGGGGCCGCGGTGCGGCCGGAGCGGTGCGGCCGGGAGCGGTCAGTTCCAGGCGTTGTTCTGGTTCTGGCCGCGCGCCCCCTGCTGGCCCATGCCGAACTGGGCGGCGGCGCCCTGTCCGAGCTGGGCGTTCTGCGGGGGCAGCACCTCGCTGGGCTGCACCAGGGCGAAGCCGGTGCCGAGGAAGCTGAGCTCCCAGCCCTCCCCGGTGTTGCCACGGCGGCGCCACACCCCGCTGGAGTGGGTCTGGGCCTGCATCTGCACGCGCAGCGAGGTGGACCAGGCGACGACGGCGTCGGCGTCGGCGTTGACGTACTTGTCGGGCGTGACCTGGAGCATCAGCGGCTGCCCGGAGGTCATCAGGGCGACCTTGCCGCGGCCCGAGATGTTCAGCTGGTACTTGCCGGAGCCGGAGATGCCGTACTGGCTGTCCACCGCGATGACCTCGGTGTGCAGGGCGGAGTCCAGGGCGAGGACGTAGCTGCTGTCGACGGTGAGGCCCTCGTGGTCGACGTCGACGACGTGGACGTACTGGGCCAGGTTCGCGAGGTAGACGGTGCCCTGGCCGGAGCAGCGCATCAGGTCGAGGCCCTCGCCGGTGTTGCGGCGGGCGTTGCGCTGGTTGCCGCTCTGGTACTCGCCGTCGAAGTCGATCAGGCCCTGGTAGGCGACCATGGCGCCCTTGCGGGCCAGGACGTCGTCGGTGCCGGTCAGGGAGACCCGCAGCAGCTGCGGGTTCTGGACGGCGTAGCGGTCCTGGGACTGCTGCTCGGCGTGTGCGAAAAGTGAGCTCTGCATGGTGGTGTCCGCTCCCCCTCAGCCCCGGGTCCGGAGCCGGTCGGTGCTGTCCTCGCTGGGCTGTACGACGACGATGCCCTGGCCGGAGAAGGCCATCTGGTAGGCCTCCCCGCTGCCCCGGCCGATCATCGACGAGGCCTTGAAGCTGCGCTTGCCCTTCACCTTGAGGTTCGGGGACCAGGCGACGAGCGCGTCCGGGTCGACGTACGTCTCGTCCTCGCCGCGGCCGCAGTCGACGACGATCGGGGTGCCGCGGGAGGTGATCGCGACCCAGCCGGTCCCGGCGACCTGCACGTTGAACAGGCCCTGGCCGGCGAACTTGGCCATGCCCTTGACGCGCTCGACGCCCCACTGGAGGTGGGCGTCGAAGGCGAGGAGGTTGGTGCCGTTGACCGAGAGGGCGTCGTTGTCGAGGTTGACGACGACGACGTCCGCGCCGTAGTCGGCGAGGTAGAGCAGGCCGTCGCCGCTGCACTTCATCACGGGCGCGCCCTCGCCGGTCAGCCACTGCGAGGCCATCTGGCGCAGGGCCGGCGGGTTGGGCTCGTACTGGATGAAGCCCTCGTAGGCGACCATCGACCCGGTGCGGGCGAAGAGGTCCTGGCCGGTCTGCATGGCGACCTTGAGCATGGACCGGCCGTGGTTCTCCATGCGGGCCGTGACGGGGGTGGGGGCGTAGCCCGCGAGCTGCTGGTTCATTGCGTTCATGACGGGCTCCCTCAGACCTCGTACGGCTGGACGACGATGAAGTTGCCGGGTGCGCCGCGGAACTGGAGGTTCACGGTCTCCCCGCTGTGTCCGGGGTAGGCGTTGCGCCGCAGTCGGACCTGGCTGGAGACGATCACCTGGGAGGCGGCCGACCAGGCCACGATCGCGTTGCTGTCGGCGAAGGTGGTCGGGGTGACGGGGAGCACGACGGGTGTGCCGTGCGTCTTGACGACCACGGTGCCGGTGCCCTGGAAGAGCATGGTGAAGAGGGCGCCGCCGGGGATTCCGTGGCCCTCGATGCGGCGGACCTCGTGGTGCAGCGACTCGTCGAAGGCGAGGACGTTCTCCGCGGAGACGCAGATGCCGTCGCCCTGGAGCTCGACGGTGTGCAGGTGGGCGCCGTTCTCGGCGAGGAAGACCTGGCCGCGGCCGGTGCAGCGCATCAGCTGCATCTCCTGGCCGGTGGCGTTGCCGACGACGCGGCCGGCGAAGCCGGCGCCCTTGTAGCTGAAGTCGACCTTGCCCTGGTACAGGACCATGCTGCCCTGGCGGGCGAGGACGGGCTGGCCGCCCATGGCGAGGTCGACCCGGACGAGCTGCTGGTTCTGCGCGGTCCAGCGGGCGCCGGTGGGCGCCGTTCTCGGCGAGGAAGACCTGGCCGCGGCCGGTGCAGCGCATCAGCTGCATCTCCTGGCCGGTGGCGTTGCCGACGACGCGGCCGGCGAAGCCGGCGCCCTTGTAGCTGAAGTC